>NZ_LFZP01000004.1:0-127336 GCF_002925705.1 Burkholderia anthinoferrum | reverse complement strand
AACCACGGCCTCACGTATTCGGGCCACCCGGTGGCGGCGGCCGTCGCGGTCGCGAACCTGAAGCTGCTGCGCGACGAAGGGATCGTCGAACGCGTGAAGACCGACACGGGCCCCTACTTCCAGGCGCTGATGCGCGAAACCTTCGCACGTCATCCGATCGTCGGCGAAGTGCACGGCCACGGGATGGTCGCGAGCCTGCAACTGGCCGAAGCGCCGGCCGAACGCCGCCGCTTCGCGAACGGCGGCGACGTCGGCACGATCTGCCGCGACTTCTGCTTCAACGGCAACCTGATCATGCGCGCGACCGGCGACCGGATGCTGCTGTCGCCGCCGCTCGTGATCTCGCGCCAGGAAATCGACGAGCTCGTGTCGAAGGCGAAGAAGGCCGTCGACGCCACCGCCCAGCAACTGGGTATTTCGTAACGGTTTTGCCTACAGGCGTGCGGCGGGCGCCGCACGCCGCCATCATCCAGGGGAATTCCACCATGCGTGCCTGCTTACTTCGCCAAGCCTGTTCCATCGCGGCCCTTGCCGCAGTGGCCGCGTTCACGTCGGTCGCCAGCCCGTCGGCCCATGCCGAGGACCTGAACGTCTACAACTGGTCCGACTACATCGCGCCGGACACGATCCCGAACTTCCAGAAGCAGACGGGTATCCACGTCAAGTACGACAACTACGACAGCGACGACACGCTTCAGGCGAAGCTGCTGGCCGGCAGCTCCGGCTACGACATCGTCGTGCCGACGTCGAACTACATGGCCAAGCAGATCCAGGCCGGCGTGTACCAGAAGCTCGACAAGTCGAAGATCCCGAACCTCGCGAACCTCGACCCGCTGCTGATGAAGATGATCGCCGACGCCGACCCCGGCAACCAGTACGGCGTGCCCTGGGCGTACGGCACGGACGGCATCGGCTACAACGCGCAGGCGGTGAAGAAGGCGCTCGGCGACAAGGCGCCGGTCGACAGCTGGGCGCTGGTGTTCGACCCGGCCAACATGGAAAAGCTGAAGAGCTGCGGCGTGTCGTTCCTCGACCAGGCCGTGGACGTGTTCGCCGCCACGCTGCAGTACATGGGCAAGGATCCGAACAGCAAGAACCCGGCCGATTACCAGGCTGCGTTCGAGGTCCTGAAGAAAGTCCGCCCGTACATCACCCAGTTCAATTCGTCCGGCTACATCAACGACCTCGCGAACAACGACGTGTGCGTCGTGCTCGGCTGGTCGGGCGACGTCGGCATCGCGCACCGCCGCTCGGCCGAGGCGAAGCGCTCGTACGACATCAAGTTCGCGAACCCGAAGGAAGGCGGCCTGCTGTGGTTCGACGTGATGGTGGTCCCGAAGGATGCGCCGCACCCGGAAGCCGCGATGAAGTGGATCAACTACATTTCCGACCCGAAGGTCAACGCGGCGATCACCAACACGGTGTTCTACCCGACCGCGAACAAGGCCGCGCACCCGTTCGTCACGCCGGCCGTCGCGCAGGACCCGACCGTCTACCCGCCCGAAGACGTGCTGAAGAAGATGGTGCTGATGAAGCCGATGCCGGCCGACATCCTGCGCCTCGAGAACCGTCTGTGGGCGCAGTTGAAGACGGGCCACTGACCGCCATGCATCGCGGCGGCGCAGGCATCGCGGTACGCCTGCCCGCCTGAGATCCGCGGACGTCCGTCCGCCCGCGCGCCACGCGCGCGCTGTTCCATCCGGCACGAGCCGTTGCTCGCGAGTCGCGTTGCGCGCCTCGCGCGGGGACGCTCACGCCTGCAATCCGTGAAGAACGAATGGTGACTCCCATGCAATCGATACCCTCTTCCGCTGCCGCACGCCAGACCCAACCGGCCGCCGCGCCCCGTACGCAGAACGATGCATTCGTGCGCATCGAAAACGTCGTGAAGAAATTCGGCGACAGCACGGCCGTCGACAACGTGAACCTGACGATCGCGAAGAACGAGCTGTTCGCGCTGCTCGGCAGCTCGGGCTGCGGCAAGTCCACGCTGCTGCGCATGCTCGCCGGGCTGGAAACTGCCACCTCCGGCAAGATCTTCGTCGACGGCGAGGACCTCGCGTCGCTGCCGCCGTACCGCCGCCCGGTCAACATGATGTTCCAGTCGTACGCGCTGTTCCCGCACATGACGGTCGAATCGAACGTCGCGTTCGGCCTGAAGCAGGAAGGGACGCCGAAAGACGAGATCAAGGAGCGCGTGGCCGATGCGCTCGCGCTCGTGCAGATGAGCAAGTACGCGAAGCGCAAGCCGCATCAGCTGTCGGGCGGCCAGCAGCAGCGCGTCGCGCTCGCGCGTTCGCTGGTCAAGCGCCCGAAGCTCCTGCTGCTCGACGAGCCGATGTCCGCGCTCGACAAGAAGATCCGCCAGAAGACCCAGCTCGAACTCGTGAACATCATCGAGAAGGTCGACGTGACCTGCGTGATGGTCACGCACGACCAGGAAGAGGCGATGACGATGGCGAGCCGCCTCGCGGTGATGAGCGAAGGCAAGATCGTGCAGATCGGCTCGCCCGGCGAGGTCTACGAATACCCGAACAGCCGCTTCTCGGCCGAATTCATCGGCTCGACGAACCTGTTCGAAGGGCGCGTGGTCGAGGACGAGCCCGATCACATCTTCGTCGAGAGCGACGACCTCGAAGCCCGCATGTACGTGAGCCACGGCGTGACCGGCCCGCTCGGGATGCCGGTCGGCATCTCGGTGCGCCCGGAGCGCATCCACGTGTCGCGCGAGAAGCCGGGCTCGAAGCACAACTGGGCGCGCGGCGTCGTCACCGACATCGCGTACATGGGCAGCTATTCGCTGTATCACGTGCGTCTGCCGAGCGGCAAGACGGTGGTGTCGAACCTGTCGAGCTCGCACCTGATGAACGACGGTGCGCCGGCGTGGAACGACGACGTGTTCGTGTCGTGGTCGCCGGCCAGCGGCGTCGTGCTGACGCAGTGAGGACGCCACGATGAGAACCTCCGCTTCCACGCCTTCCGCGCCGGTGTCGACCGGCGCCGCGCGCACCGGCGCGGGCCGCGCCCGCCCGGGCCGCTTCGCCGCGCTGTCGCGCTTGCTGCCGTCGGGCCGCACCGTCGCGATCGGCGTGCCGTTCCTGTGGCTGGCCGTGTTCTTCGCGCTGCCGTTCGTGCTGGTGCTGAAGATCAGCTTCGCCGACCAGGTGATGGGCATCCCGCCGTACACGTCGCTCGTCGAGATCAAGGACGGCGTCGTGTACTTCGCGCTGCAACTGTCGCACTACGCGTTCCTGCTGCAGGACGACCTGTACATCGCGACCTACCTCAGCTCGCTGAAGATGGCCGCCGTGTCGACGGTGCTGTGCCTGCTGATCGGTTACCCGATGGCGTACTACATCGCGCGCTCGGAGCCGAACCGCCGCAACGTGCTGATGATGGCCGTGATGCTGCCGTTCTGGACGTCGTTCCTGATCCGCGTGTACGCATGGATCGGCATCCTGAAGGACGACGGCCTGCTGAACCACACGCTGATCGCGCTCGGCATCATCCACACGCCGCTGCGGCTCTACCACACCGATGCGGGCGTCTACATCGGGATGGTCTATTCGTACCTGCCGTTCATGGTGATGCCGCTCTACGCGCACCTCGTGAAGATGGACCTGACGCTGCTCGAGGCCGCGTACGACCTCGGTGCGAAGCCGTGGGTCGCGTTCACGCGCATCACGCTGCCGCTGTCGAAGAACGGGATCATCGCCGGCAGCCTGCTGGTGTTCATCCCGGCGGTGGGCGAGTACGTGATCCCGGAGCTGCTTGGCGGCGCCGACACGCTGATGATCGGCCGCGTGATGTGGGATGAATTCTTCAACAACATGGACTGGCCGATGGCGTCCGCGGTGACGGTCGCGATGGTGCTGCTGTTGCTGGTGCCGATGGCGCTGTTCCAGTACTACCAGGTCAAGGAACTGGGAGACGCGAAATGATCAAGCCGAACAAACCGCTGTCGACGGGCGTGCTCGCCTTCGGCTTCCTGTTCCTGTACATCCCGATCATCAGCCTCGTCGTGTACTCGTTCAACGAATCGAAGCTGGTGACGGTGTGGTCGGGCTTCTCGCTGAAATGGTACGCGGCGCTGCTGGACGACGACGAGCTGCTCAACTCCGCGTGGCTGTCGCTGAAGATCGGTCTCCTGACGGCCACCGCGTCGGTCGTGATCGGCACGTGGGCGGGCTTCGTGCTCGCGCGCTTCGGCCGTTTCAAGGGCTTCACGCTGTACACGGGGATGATCAACGCGCCACTGGTGATTCCGGAGGTGATCCAGGGGATCTCGCTGCTGTTGCTGTTCGTCGCGCTCGAGCAGATGTTCGGCTGGCCGAAGGGGCGCGGGATGGTGACGATCTGGATCGGCCACGTGATGTTGTGCGTGTCGTACGTCGCGATCATCGTGCAGTCGCGCGTGAAGGAGATGAACAAGTCGCTCGAGGAGGCCGCGCTCGACCTGGGTGCGACGCCGCTGAAGGTGTTCTTCGTGGTGACGCTGCCGCTGATCTCGCAGGCGCTGCTGTCGGGGTGGCTGCTGTCGTTCACGCTGTCGATCGACGATCTGGTGCTGTCGGCGTTCCTGTCCGGGCCCGGCTCGACGACGCTGCCGCTGGTGGTGTTCTCGCGCGTGCGGCTGGGCTTGAACCCCGAGATGAATGCGCTGGCGACGCTGTTCATCACGGCCGTGACGATCGGCGTGATCGTCGTGAACCGGATGATGATCGCGCGCGAGCGGCGCCGGATGGCCGACTTGAAGGCGGCGTTCGCGGCGGCCTGACGGCCCGCCGCCTGCTTCGACGACAACAAGCACTGCAGACAAGCAACACGCGCTGCCCCAGGGGGGCGCGCGATTCGATCCCGATTTGACAGGCGCACGACTAGGAGAATCCGCAATGAAGAAGAAACTGATCTGCCTGCTGGTGGCCGGCGCGTTGCCGGGCGTCGCGCTGGCCGGTTCGACATCCGCCGAAATCAAGGCGCTGCAGGCGCAGGTCGCGGCGCTGCAGAAACAGATGAAGGCGATGCAGGCGCAGCTCGCCGCGAAGCCGGTCGGGGCGGCGGCCGTCGCGGCGTCCGGCGCGAGCGGCGGCATGGCCGGCGGCGGCAGCGGCGGCAGCGCCGTCGCGGTCGCGGCCGATCCGGGCTCGCCGGATTACGGCCGCGCGCGCGCCATGCTGACCAACGACGAGGTCAGCGAAATGAAGCAGCAGATCGCGAACCAGCAGTTGAAGGTCGACTCGCTGACCGACGCGGCCAACACCGGCCCGCTCGCCGGCCTGTCGGTCACCGGCTACATCGATCCGACCTACGTCTACAACCGCGCGGCCGGCACGTCGTCGTTCCTGTTCGCGAACCACGAGAACGCGTACAACTATTTCAACAGCACGTTCGGCGATCTCTACCTCGACATCAAGAAGACGTTCGGCGTCGGCCCGATGGCGCCGTCGGCCGAGATCACGCTGATGCCGAACCGCGGCAACGGCATCACGCTGCTGCAGAACTCGCGCGGCTCGATCACCGACAACCTGCTGAACACGGCGGTCGTCAACGTGCCGATCACCGCGTCGACCACGCTGGTGGCCGGCCTGATCCCGAGCTTCGGCGGCTACGAGGTGCAGCAGTCGAACCAGATGCTCACGCTCACGCACAACCTGCTGTACGATTTCTCCGATCCGGGCAGCTACGTCGGTGTCGGCGCGAACTACACGAAGGGCGCCTGGGCGTGGAAGTTCTTCCTCGGCAACGAGCAGTACCGCACGTACGGTTCGGTCACGCAGACGGGCACCAACGCGCTCGGCGATCCGATCACCACCAGCAACAAGGTGCCGACCTTCACCGCGCGCGCGGACTACACGTGGTCGAGCGCGCTCGACATCGGCGGCTCGTTCAACATCGGGCGGCAGACGCTGGCGAGCGCGATCGACGATCAGGGCAACGTCCACTACGGCCCGGGCGGCGCGGCGCCGAGCGGCTACGGTTCGTTCTTCTTCGGCGAACTCGACGCGACCTACACGCTCGCCGACGTTCAGTACAACGCCGAAGTCGACTACGGCCGGCAGCAGCATGCGGCGTTCAACGGCGGGCTCGCGCAGTGGTACGGGCTGTCGCTGCTCGCGCACCGCAAGTTCAACGCGCCGGTGGTCGGCCGCATGGGCGTGACGCTGCGCTACGACCTGCTCGCGAACTCGAAGAACGGCGGCGGCGGCGGCGGCATCGCGCTGAACGGCAACGGGATGGACCCGAGCAACGGCTTCGGCGTCGACGCGGACTGCCTCGCGATGTCGAAGGCCGGCGGCGGCCTGGGCTTCGAGTGCAAGGGCGCGGTGCGCCAGGACGTCGCGCTCGACCTGCTGTTCTATCCGACCCAGCAGATCACCGTGAAGGTCGAATACCGGCATGACTGGGCGAACAACAAGGTGTTCCTGCGCAACGACGGGTCGTACGGCAAGTCCAACGACCTGCTCGCGACGCAGTTCATCTATTCGTTCTGATGCGGCACGCGCGGGGCGCCGTGCCGCACGCACGGCGTCCCGCGCCGTTTTTTGGGTGGCCGCGCGCAGCGCGCGGCCTTGTCGAGGGAGTCGGTTTCATGACGCAGTCTTTCACCCGCCGCGCCGATGCGCTCGCGCGCGACTCGTACTACGAAGCAACCGCCGCGCGGCCCGCGGCGGACGATCCGACGCTCGAAGCGGCGATCGACGTCGACGTGTGCGTGATCGGCGCCGGCTTCGCAGGCCTGTCGACGGCGCTCGACTGTCGCGCGCGCGGGCTGTCCGTCGCCGTGATCGATGCGCACCGGCCCGGCTGGGGCGCATCGGGCCGCAACGGCGGCCAGGCGATCACGGGCTTCGCGAAAGACGAAGCGATCGAGCGGCAGCTCGGCGCCGACGGCGCACGCGCCGCGTGGTCGCTGTCGCTCGACGGCGTCGCGCTGATCGCCGAGCGCATCGCGCGCTACGGAATCGACTGCGACTTCACGCGCGGCTACCTGACGGTCGCGACGAAGCCGCGCCGCATCGACGACCTGCGTGCGTGGATGAACGCCGCGACGTCGCGCTGGGGCCATCCGTCGCTCGCGTGGCTCGATACCGGTGAGATCCAGGCGCGCATTGCATCGACGCGCTATCTGGCCGGCGTGCACGATCCGCTATCGGGCCATCTGCATCCGCTCAAGTACTGCCTCGGGCTCGCCGATGCCGCGCGCCGCGAGGGCGTCGCGCTGTATGCGCACACGCCCGCGCTCGACGTCGTGCGCGGCGCGCGGCCCGTCGTGCGCACGCCGTCGGGCGAGGTGCGTTGCCGCTTCGTCGTGTCGTGCTGCAACGCGGGCCCCGGCGGCGTGCTGCCGGCGGCGACCGCCGCGCGCATCGCGCCGATCGCGTCGTACATCATCGCGACCGAGCCGCTCGGCCGCACGCGCGCCGACGCGCTGATCGCCCGACGCGAAGCCGTGTGCGACAACAATTTCTTCCTCGACTACTTCCGCCTGTCGGCCGACCACCGGATGCTGTTCGGCGGCCGCGCGAATTCGGCCGGCGCGTCGCCCGCCGCGCTCGCCGAAGCGATCCGGCAGCGCATGGCCGGCGTGTTCCCGCAGCTCGGCGACGTGCGCGTCGAGCACGCGTGGGGCGGCTTCGTCGACGTCACGCGCAACCGCGCGCCGGACTTCGGCGCGATCGATCCGAACTTCTTCTACGTCCAGGGCTTCAGCGGGCACGGCGTCGCGCTCACCGGCATCGCCGGGCGCGCGGTCGCGGGCGCGATCGCGGGCGACACGCGCGCGTTCGACCTGTTCGCGCGCCTGCGTCACCGGCGCTTTCCCGGCGGCGACGCATGGCGGCAGCCCGCGCTCGAGCTCGGCATGCTGTACCACCGCATACGCGAGCTGTTCTGAGCCCTTTCACTCCGCGCTTCCTATCATGCAGACATTCGCCAACCAGCCGCACGTCGCGTCGTACTACGCGGCGACCGCCAACGATACGACCCGCCACGCGCCGCTCGCCGGCACGACCGACGCCGACGTGTGCGTGATCGGCGCGGGCCTCACCGGCCTGTCGGCCGCGCTCAACCTCGCCGAGCGCGGCCATTCGGTGACCGTGCTCGAAGCGTCGCGGGTCGGATGGGCGGCGAGCGGCCGCAACGGCGGCCAGTTGATCGGCGGCTTCGCGTGCGACATCGACACGTTCGCGCGATTCATGCCGGAAGGCGACGTGAAGCGCATCTGGGACATGGGGCTCGAAACGCTGTCGCTCGTGAAGTCGCGCATCGCGCGGCACGGCATCGACTGCGCGCTGATGCCCGGCTACCTGACCGCGGCCAACACCGAGCGCGACGCCGATGCGCTGAAGCGGTGGCGCGACGAAGCCGCGAAGCGCTTCGGCTACGACCGCTTCCACTTCGTCGAAGCCGACGCGCTCGGCGACTACGTGCAGTCCGAACGCTATCGCGGCGGCCTGTACGACCCGGACAGCGGCCACCTCCATCCGCTGAACTACACGCTCGGCCTCGCGCGGGCGGCAACCGAAGCAGGCGTGCGTATTCACGAGGACAGCTGCGTGACGCGCGTGCGCGACGTGTCCGGCGGCCACGTCGTCGAGACGAGCGGCGGCAACGTGCGTGCGCGCTTCGTCGTGCTCGCATGCAATACATACGTCGGCACGCTCGCGCCCGCGCTGGCGAGGAAGATCATGCCGGTGGGCACCTACGTGATCGCGACCGAGCCGCTCGGCCAGGCGCGCGCCGACGCGCTGATGCCCGCGCGCGCGGCGATCTGCGACAGCCGCTTCGTGCTCGACTATTTCCGGCCGGCGCCGGACACGCGGCTCGTGTGGGGCGGCAAGGTCAGCTATTCGACGCGCGAGCCGCGCGATCTCGCCGCGGCGATGCGCGCGGACATGCTGAAGACGTTCCCGCAGCTCGCGGACGTGAAGGTCGATTATGCGTGGGGCGGCTTCGTCGACATCACGATGAACCGTGCGCCGCATTTCGGCCGCATCACGCCGACGACGTACTTCGCGCAGGGGTTTTCAGGGCACGGCGTGAACACGACCGCGCTTGCGGGCAAGCTGATCGCCGAAGCGATCGACGGACAGGCGAGCCGCTTCGATCTGTTCGACAAGATCCGGCATCGCGACTTCCCCGGCGGCGAGGCGCTGCGCACGCCGGCACTGGTGCTCGCGATGAGCTGGTACCGGCTGCTGGATGCGTTCGGCGTGCATTGAGCGTGATTGCGCGGCACTGGATTGCGATACGGCCGTGAGCGCGAAAACGCGGCAAGCACACACCGCGCGCGCACATGGTGCAGCCGTTCGGCCGGATTGCATGCAGGCGGCACGACGGGCGCATGAAGCGCCCGCGCGCCCTGCGCCGCTCAGTCCGTGCCGTACTTCGGCGAATGCGGACCGTACAGCAGCCCGTTCGGCGGACCGGCCGACAGCAGTCGCGTGCTGGTGTACGCCGCAACGTCGTGGCTCTGGTCCATCAGCGTGTTCGCGATCTGCTTGACCGCGGCCACCACGAGCATGCCGATCAGGCTGCCGCCGCCGTTGTTATTGCCTTCGTCGCTGCTCGCGCTCGCGCGGCCCTGCCACAGCACGTCGCCGGTACGCAGGTCGACGAGCTTCGCCGATGCCGACACGACCGTCGCGCTCGCGAGAACCCGGTAGACGGTGCCGTACTGCGACACCTTCGAATACAGCGCGGCGTCCGCGCCGAAGATCTCGCGCAGCTTCGCGGGTGATGTCTCCTGGATCTCGGCCGGGTTGGTCAGGCCGTTCTGCTTGAACGTCTCGTCCATCACGGCGACGGGCACGACGTAATAGCCCGACTCGGCGAGCGGCAGCGTCATCTGCGACAGCAGCCCGTAGGTCGCGCCCACGTCGGACGTCTCGTTGAGCGGCGGCAGCACGAGGATCGAGCGCGGCTGGCTCTTCTTGAACGCCGTGTAGTCGGGCCGTTTCACCGGTTGCGCGCACGCGCTCAGCAGCGCGACGAGCGACAGCACGGACAGCAGCTTGAATGAGAGTGTCTTGAACATGGCGGGTGCGTCGCTCACTGTTTGGCGGTGGTCGGATCGGCGTTCTTCTGGCCGGCGACCGTCTGGTCGACCGCCTTCTGGCCGGCCGCCTTCGGGTCGGCGGCCTTCGGCGCACCGGTTTTCTTCTTCAGCAGGAAGTCCATGTAGGTCGCGGACTCCGGAAACAGCTGTTTCTCGGCCTGCAGTTCCTGTTCGGCCTGCTGCTCGCTGCCGATGCTCGCGTACAGCATCCCCAGATGCGCGTGGAAGCCCGGCGGCGGCGTATGGCCCTTGCCGCGAATCTCCTGCAGCGCTTTTTCGAGCGCGTCGATCTGCTCCTGCGGCGACTTCTGCCCCTTGAAGTATTCGTACACCTGCGGCTGATAGCCGGTCCACTGATAGAGCGGCGGCGTGGAGCTCGCGCAGCCGGCGAGCAGCAAGGCGGCGGCCGTCGCCGGCAGCCAGTTACCCCGTTTCATGGTCTTTTCTCTTGTGATGTCGTGTTGAATCGGTCGAGCGCGCGGCGCCGGCCCCGGCGCCCGCTGCGGCGGGTTGCGACGCTTACTGCGCGACCTTCAATGCGCCGGCGTCGACCTGCTCCGCCAGATGGTTCACGGCTTCCTGGATCGCGAGATCCAGCACCTTGCCGTTGAGCGTCGAGTCGTAGCCGGCCGTGCCGCCGAAGCCGATCACCTCGCGGTTCGACAGGCTGAACTCGCCCGCGCCCTGGCTCGATGCGACGACTTCCGACGTCGTCGTGTCGACGATGTTCAGGTTGACCTTCGCGTACGCGACCTGCGTCTTGCCGCGGCCGAGAATGCCGAACAACTGATGATCGCCGACGTCCTTGCGGCCGAACTCGGTCACGTCGCCGGTGACGACGTAGTTCGCGCCCTTCACGGCCTGCGCCTTCTTCATGAAGCCCGCTTCCTGCTTGATCTCGTCGAGGTTCTCGCGATCGAGCACGTTGAAGCGGCGGCTCTGCTGCAGGCGCGTGACGAGGATCGTCTTCGCCTGTCCGCCGAGGCGGTCGATGCCGTCGGAGAAGATGCCGCGCATGTAGCTCGAACGGTTGTCGAACTTGCCCACGGCGATCGCGACGGGCTTGCCCGCGTACGGCTTCTGCGCGCTGCTGACGGCCGGCACGTCGAGCGTGCGCGACGATTCGGTCGCGCAGCCGGACAGCGCCGCGACGACCGCGGCCGCCACGAGGACGGTGCGTCGTGTCTGAATGTTCACTGCTGGTCTCCTTGCGTGGAAAGATGGCCCGGAACGGGCATGCCGGCTCACAGGCTGACTGAAGAGCCGGCGGTTGATGCGGTGATCGAAACGGCCTGGGCGTGCTTCGGCGCGCGCGACTTCATCGCCCGGACGGCGACGGAGAGGGCGGCATGCGAAGAGAAAATGCGCGCAACGGATCGGTCGCGGCAAGATGCGAACGCGCGGCGCATGAATCGGCGCCCCCACGTGCGCCCGCTACGCGATGATTCTGGTTACTGCGCTGTTGTTCGCGCATGATCGGCCCCGTATATGATTTTTGTGGATCATACCAAGCCTGATTATTGAGACGGTATTTCTTGAGAAGAATGGACGTGCTTTCCGAATCGTCGGCCAGCGCGTGATATACGACGCGCCGACCGAGCATGGGTGCAACGCGCACGGCGGCCCCGCGAGCCGGCGCGCCCGGTGCGTCCCAGGATGTGTTCACGCCCTAGTCGGCCACCTTCTGCCGCATCGTCACGAATTCCTCGGCCGCGGTCGGATGAATGCCGATCGTGTCGTCGAACTGCGCCTTCGTCGCGCCCGCGCGAATCGCGATCGCGATGCCCTGGATGATCTCGCCCGCATCGCGGCCGACCATGTGCGCGCCGACCACGCGCTGGCTGTCGCGCGCGACGACGAGCTTCATCAGCGTGCGCTCGTCGCGGCCCGACAGCGTGTGACGCAGCGCCTTGAACGACGTGCGGTAGATATCGACGTCGCCGTGCGCGTGACGCGCATCGGCCTCGGTCAGGCCGACCGTCGCGACCTCCGGCTGGCTGAACACGGCCGACGGCACGTACGCGTGATCGACCGCCACGCGCGAGCCGCCGAACAGCGTGCGCGCGAGCAAGCCGGCGTCGCGCGTCGCAACCGGCGTGAGCTGCGGCCGCGACGTGACGTCGCCGATCGCGTGGACCGACGGCACCGACGTCGCCGAATACGCATCGACGGCGATCGCGCCGCGCGCATCGAGCAGGATGCCCGCCTGCTCGAGCCCGATCCCGTCGACGTTCGGCACGCGCCCCGTCGCATAGAGCACCTGATCGTACGGCCCGTGCCGCGCGTCGCCGACGCGCACGAACAGCGTGCCGTCGCTCGCGCGCTCGATCGATTCGATCACCGCGCGCGGGTGAATCGTGACGCCCTGCTTCGTCATCTCGTCGGTCAGGAACTGGCGCACGTCGTCGTCGAAGCCGCGGAGGATTTTTTCGCCGCGATAGAACACGTCGACGTGACTGCCGAAACCGTTGAAGATGCCCGCGAACTCGACCGCGATATAGCCGCCGCCGACCACCGCGATGCGCTTGGGGCACGTCGCGAGCGACAGCGCCTCGCGCGACGTGATCGCGTGTTCGATGCCGGGACGCGGCGGCAACACCGGACGCGAGCCGGTCGCGATCGCGATGTGGCGCGCACGGATCGTGCGCGCGCCGACCGCGACCGTGTGCGCGTCGACGAGCGTCGCGCGGCCGGCGTGCATGTCGACGCCGGATTGCCGCAGCAGGCTGATGTAGATGTCGCTCAACCGGTTGATCTCGCGATCCTTCGCGGCGATCAGCGCGCGCCAGTCGAGCGTGCCGGCGCCGAAAGTCCAGCCGAAGCCCTTCGCATCGTCGACTTCATGCGGGTAGTGCGACGCGTAGACGAGCAGCTTCTTCGGGATGCAGCCGCGCAGCACGCAGGTGCCGCCGATCTGCTCTTCTTCCGCTATGCCGACGCGTGCGCCGTATGACGCGGACATGCGCGCGAGCCTCACGCCGCCCGAGCCGGCGCCGATGACGAACAGGTCGTAGTCGAAATCCATCGCATTCCCTCATCGCAGTTCGGATGGGGGCACGATAGCAAGATTCGGGGATTCGTGCGGCGCATGGCGCGCGCGATAAAAAACGGCGAGAGACGACGCCTCTCGCCGGTCAAACCGGCTGGCGGTTGTGC
Organism: Burkholderia anthinoferrum; assembly: GCF_002925705.1. Classification (NCBI taxonomy): domain Bacteria; kingdom Pseudomonadati; phylum Pseudomonadota; class Betaproteobacteria; order Burkholderiales; family Burkholderiaceae; genus Burkholderia; species Burkholderia anthinoferrum. The sequence continues at coordinate 114,123 of NZ_LFZP01000004.1, read as the reverse complement.
CATGCGTCACCGATCGACCGCATGCCCGACCTGCCGGTTGCGCGGCACCGGCCGGCCCGGGCGCGCGAAGGGCGCGCCCGCGGCCGGACCGGCCGCCATGCTCATGCCTGCGACGTGTCGCTGCCGTCCGTCGCCTGCGTATCGTCTGCCTGCTGCGGCTGCTCGTCCTTCTTCTCGAGCATGCCTTCGATCGCCTCGGCGCCCTTGAAGCCGGCGACGGCCGCGGCCGCCTTGGTCAGCAGGCCCGCATCCGGGTCCAGCTTTTCCACGCCTTCGACGGCGGCCACTGCGCCGGCGATTTCACCCACGACATTCAGGATACCCATCGTCATCCCCTTTCAAGAAAATCGTGAGCGCATCGTCCCACGAAAGAAACCGGCGAACCGCGTTTGTCATCGCCGGATACAGAAGTTACGCACCAGGCCGGCCGCGCTCGCGGAGCGCGATCGGAACGACGCACGCGCACGCCGGACGGCATGCCACGCGCGATGCACGCAGCGTAGCGGAAAGCCTGCGCGCGTACTGTAAAAGTATGTTCTGGATTGCCGACGGATCGCTTACGGCGCGGGACTGCCGCAATGGAGCGTTCGCCGAATAGTCGGGCGCGCGCATGAAGGTCGCGCGACGAAAAAAAAAGAGGCTCCGCGGAGCCTCGTCGATGCGCGCCGGACGAAGCCGGCGCATGCATTTTCCGACGTTCGTCAGAAGATATTGCGCAGGCCGATCGCGATGCCGGTCTGGTTGCTGCGGCCCGGCAGCTCGACGTTCGCCGCGCCGTTCGTCTTGTTGAAGTCGACGGTGCCGTAGATTTCGGTGCGCTTGCTCAGCGCGTACTCGGCGATGCCGACGATCGCGTAGCGGTTGCCGCTCGCGAGCGTGCCGTTCGTGGTCATCGCATTGCGCATGTGGTCGTAGTAGAACGCGCCCGTCAGCGTCAGCGGCGCGCTGACCTGCCAGCTCACGCCGGCGAACGGACCGTCGTCGATGCGGCCCGTGCCTTTCGCGACCGGGATCGACTGCTGCGCGAGCAGGCTGTCGACGAAACCCGTGTCGTCCTTCGAGCGCAGGTAGCCCGCGTAGATCTTCGCCTTGCTGAACGCGTACACGACGTTCGCGTGGTAGATCGTCTGCTTGCGCGCCGAGTTGTCGCTGTTCTGCTGCGCGCCGGCCGCGATGCTGAGCGGGCCCATCACGTACGACAGCGACACGCCCCATGCATTGCCCTTGCCGAGCGAGCCCGGAATCTGGCCCGAGAAGCCGCCGACGCCGGTCGATTCGTAGTTGGTGCCGGTCGAGTACATCGCCTTCGCGGTCAGGCCCGCGAACGTGCCCGTGTACTTGATCTGGTTGTCCGCATACAGGCCGCCGCCGAGGGCGACCGGCAGCCACGCGTTTTCGAGGTAGTTGCCGACGGTGAGCGGATCGTAGGTGTCCGCCAGCAGGTCGAACAGCGGCGTCTTCTGGCGGCCGAGCGTCACCGTGCCGTACGGGCTCTGCAGGCCGACGTACGCCGCGCGGTTGAACAGGCGGCCGCTGTCGGCGAATGCGCCGTTCTGCAGGTTCACGCCGCTCTCGAGGTTGAACACGGCCTTCAGGCCGCCGCCGAGGTCTTCCGTGCCGTAGATGCCGAAGCGGCTGTTCGTGATCGCGCCGTTGCTCATCGACAGCAGGCCGTCGTTCTTGGCGTTGGCGTTGGTCAGGTAACGAATGCTGGCGTCGGCGACGCCCCACAGCGTGACCGAGCTTTGTGCTGCTGCGTACTGGCTGGCGAAGGCCAGCGCCGCGCCCCCTGCGATAGCGGCGAGTCGGGTGGTCTGCTTCATGAGCGTTCCTTTTTTAGGTGTCTCCATTCGTGACCGGCCGCGTGCGCAGCCGGGTGGCGATCGCACACGTTCATGGCGCGCGCGATGTGGGCTGAATCATAAGACGAGTGCGAACGCTGAAAGAAATTGAAATACGCGGCAAGCGCGCGATTGTCGTCCGGGAGCAACGTTTCCCGCGCGGGGCCTGGCTCGCGCGGTGGGTGGACGGGAGGTGGCGGTGCGCGGCGGCGCCGGCGGACGAGTACGGCGCTGCGAGGTGCGACGATGGTGCGGTGCGGTCACGCGGATTGCGGCGAAAGAGCCGGCGAAATCGTTGCGCGGGCTGCCGCTTGCTGTCCGCTGCTTGCCGATTGCCGCCTGCCGCCTGCCGCTTGCCGCTTGCCGCTTGCCGCTTGCCGCTTGCCGCTTGCCGTCAGGCCGTTTGCGTCGCCCCGTCGCTGCCGGTGCCCGCGTCGCCGTTACCGTCCTCGCTCCCCGCACCGCCGTTCCCCGCGCGCCGCCACGCCCGCCGCACGATCTCCGCGAACGCGCCGACGAGCAGCAGCACCGCGCCCCACAGCGCGATGTCCGGCACGAGCCGCGTCACGAGGCCGCCGACCACCGCGCCGGCCAGGAAACAGAAACTGATCGTCGCGAGCAGCGCCGAGTCGTGCAGCGCGCCGGCGTCGTAGCGCGGGATCAGCCCGACGAACAGCTTCTGCGCGGCACGCCGCAGGTTGCCGGTCGTCATCACCGACGTGTACGACAGTTCCTCGAGATGCGTGAACGACAGCGTCTGCAACGTCGCGACGAACGAGATGCCCGGAATCAGCCATGCGCTCGACGCACCGACGAGGCCGCTCGCGGCGACGCCGAGAAACGCGATCTCGACGATGAGGCTCACGAACGCCGTATGACGCATCCAGCCGCGCCGCGCGGCGAGGCCGAACAGATGCGCGACGAAGACCGCGAGCACGAAGCCGCCGAGCGGGGGCACGTGGTGCAGCGCGGCGGCCCATTCGCCGGCCGACAGGTTGATGCCGAGCAGCGCGACGTTGCCGGTCATCGTGTTCGCGAACACGTGGCCGTGGCCGACGTAGGTGTACGCGTCGAGATAGCCGCCGGACAGCGTCAGCAATGCGGCGACAGTGAGATTGCGGCTGGCGCCGTCGAGATCCATCGATCCTCCGTGGTGTGCGCGGCGGGCGGCGCGAATGTCGGTCGTGCCGGCAGGCGCGGCGCGCCGCCGGCACTGCGCGGCCGGGCTTCGCCGCCTGCCGTGCGCCAATATAACGTGCGCCACCGGGCGCCGTGCGTCGCACTAGCCGCTGAACCGTCGCGCGCAACGGCCGGCGACACGCGACACGCCAGTCACTGCCCGATGCCCGTGAGCCCGATCAACGCACCGCCCGCGAGCAGCCACAGCGGATGAATGCGCGTGCGCCACGCCAGCACCGCGCATGCGGCCGTGATGCCCCACTGGATCGCGGTGCGGTTCGACGCATCGGAAATCAGCACCGCGCTTGCCGCGACGAGCCCGACCGTCACCGGCATCATCCCCTGCTGCACGTAGCGGCGCCACGGCCGGTCGCGAAAGCGCTCCCACGCATGCAGCGCGAGCACGGTGACGATCGACGACGGCCCGAACTTCGCGAGCGACGCGACCAGCAGCCCGGCCCAGCCGGCCACGTGCCAGCCGACCAGCGACACGATCATCATGTTCGGCCCCGGCGCCGCCTGGGCCAGCGCGAACAGCGCGGTGAACTCGTGCGCGCTCATCCAGTGATGCACGTCGACGACCTGCCGCTGCATCTCCGGCAGGATCGTGTTGCCGCCGCCGAACGCGAGCAGCGACAACTGGCTGAAGATCGTCGCGATGGCGATCAGCGTGTCGCTCATGGCCGGCGCTCCTGTTGCCCGTGGGGCGAATCGTGCGAATCGTGCGTGCCCCGCGCGGCAGCCGGCGCCGGCCGCGGCGTGCCGGCCGCGCGGCGGCGCGACGCGAGCCAGATGCTGACGGGCGTCAGCACCAGCATCGTGGTCAGGAGCGGCATGCGCAGCACCGCGATCGCCACGAACGCGAGCACCGCGATCGCGGCCGCCGCGCGCGGCGCCTGAAGCAGCGGCTTCGCGACCTTCACGGCCATCGCGACGAGCAGGCCGGCCGCCGCGGCCGCGAGCCCCGCGAACAGGTGCTGCACGCGCGGATCGTTCTGCGTCTTCGCGTACAGCACGCCGAGCGCGACGACGACGAGCGTCGGGCCGGCGATCAGCCCGAGAATGCCGGCGAACGCGCCGGCCACGCCGCGAAAGCGCATGCCGACGGCGACCGACAGGTTGATCACGTTGCCGCCCGGCAGGAACTGGCAGAGGCCGAGCAGATCGGTGAATTCGTCGGCGGAGAGCCACTTGCGCTCGTCGACGATCGTGCGCCGCGCGAACGGCAACGCGCCGCCGAACGACATCAGGCCGAGCGACAGGAAACCGGTGAACAGCTCGGTGAGACCGACGCTGCGGGGGGACGCGGCAGGCGGCGGCGAGGCCGGCGGGAAGGCGGATTGCATGGGGCTCCTCATCAAGCGGTGAACCGAGGTTACCGCTGTTCGGGATGCCGTCAAAACGATTTTATCGGCGCGTCCTTGTGATCTAGAATCACAAGCATGGCACGCGATCTCCCACCCTTTTCCGCGCTTCGGGCCTTTGAAGCCGCGGCACGACATGAAAGCTTCAGCGCCGCGGGCGACGAACTGCATGTGACCCACGGTGCCATCAGCCGGCAGATCGCCGGGTTCGAGGCATGGCTCGGCAAGCCGGTGTTCCATCGCCACGGCAAGCGCGTGAAGCTCACCGACGAAGGCCGCCGCTACCTGGACACCGTGCGCGCGGCGTTCGACAGCATCGCGCACGCGACCGAACAGTTGCGCAGCACCGGCGCGGCGCGCGTGCTGCGCATCAATGCGCTGCCGACCTTCGCGATGAAATGGCTGCTGCCGCGCCTGTCGCGGTTCCAGCGCGACGTGCCGAACGTCGAGCTGAAGCTGTCGACGTCGAACGCGCCGCTCGACACGCTGAACGGCTTCGACGTCGCGATCCGCCGCGGCCCCGGCCACTGGCCGAATTGCACGAGCGGCCACTTCCTCGACGAAAGCGTGATCCCGGTGTGCAGCCCCGCGCTGCTCAAGCGCGCGCCGATTACCCGCGCGGACGATCTCGCGCGGCACGTGCTGCTGCATTCGGATACGCGACCGGAAGGCTGGCGCGACTGGTTCGCGGCGGCCGGCGTGACGATGAAGGGGCGCAAGCGGCAGTCGTTCGACCACTTCTACCTGGCGCTGCAGGCGGCCGTCGACGGGCTCGGCGTCGCGCTCGGCCCGTTGCCGCTGATCGACGACGAGCTCGCGAGCGGGCGCCTCGTGATGCCGCTGCCCGGCCCGCGCATCGCGACGCGCAGCTACTGGTGGATCGCGCCGGGCGCGCCGGCCGACGATCCGCTCGTCGCCCAGTTCTGTGCGTGGCTCGCCGCGCAGTCGAATGTGAACGCATGATGCGCGGTGCCGCCGACACCTGACCGAATCGGCCGCGCGCACGTTGCACGAATGAAACCGATCGGCCTGCGGCGCGTGCGATTCCCCAGCGGAATCGCGGCCGCGTGCGCCGTGAGCCGCCCCCGTCATCCCGCCATCGCCCGCCCGCCGGGCCCGCCGCCGGCCAGCCCGCGCCGCGCCGTGTTGCACGACTGAAACATTTGCGCGCGCACACCGTCGCCGACGGCCCCACGCGGTCCTCCCTGCCCCTGTTTGCGCGGCTCTGCGCGCGTTGGCCCGTTGCTTGCTGATGCAGCGGTGCAGACAACGACACTGCACGGGCCGGCGGCTCGATGCAGGCGACGAACAATCATCAAGCGGGTCGGGGAAATCATGTCGAATCTCATATCGGCCGTCACACGGCTGCTGTCCTGCATCACTGCTCCTGTCACGCATCCGCTGATGCCGGCGGCGCGGCTTCGCACCGTCGCCGTCCGATGCGCGCACACGGCCCACACCGTTACCCGAAGTCACGACGCGCCGATCCGATAGGCGAATCCCGGAAATCCCTCGCCGCGCGCATGCGCGCCGCGCCGAGTCGTGCCGCTCGCCAGGGCGGCGCCGCCCGCGTGCCGACGCGCACGCGAGCGGCAACGGCCACGGCTCGCGCGGTACGCGCTGCAGCAGCGGCCGGCTGCCCGGCCGCGCGCCCGATTCCGCACGACGACACAAAGGAGGTGCCCGCCCAGCAAGCGACCCGATTCCGACACGACCAGAAGACGCATCGCGCGCTGACGATCGAGATCCCGTCCCGAACGGCTCGACGCACCGGCCGCACATTCCAGCTCTCAAGGGAGAACTGCATCATGAAGCACTCCGTACTGACCCACGCGGCGCTTGCCGCATCGCTCGCCTGCACGGCCCTCTCGGCATCGGCCGGACAGACCACCACGACGTTCGGCGTATCCGCCACCGTCAACGCAACGTGCCTGATCGACTCGGCCGGCGCGCTGACTTTCCCCGCCTACACACCGGGAACCGGCGATCAATCGGCGCAGTCCGCGATCACGGTCCGCTGCACGAACGGGACGAACTTCAACATCGGCCTGAATGCGGGCACGACGTCCGGCGCCACGGTCGCCAACCGCATCATGACGAGCGGCTCGAACCAGCTCAACTACTCGCTGTACCAGGATTCGAACCGCACGGTCGTGTGGGGCAACACGCCGCCGAGCGATACCGTCAACGGCACCGGCCAGGGGATGGCGATGGCGCAGGCGATCACCAAGACCGTGTACGGCAAGGTGCCGGACCAGCCCAATGCGGTGCCGGGCAGCTATGCGGACACGGTGACGGTCACCGTCACGTTTTAGTGCCGCGCGGAGGGCGTGCGGCAGCGCAGATGCGCGCCCTCCCGACCGGCAGACGTCGAACATCCAGCAGCGCCCCCCTGGAGGTGGATCCGTGATGAAACCGAACGTGTACAAACTCGCGACCTGGCTCGCGGCCGTGACGCTCGCCGCCGCCTCCGCCGACAGCCGGGCCACCGACTTCACCGTGTCGCCCGTGCGCGTCGAGCTGTCGGCCGCGCAACGCAGCGTCGCGCTGACGGTGCGCAACGAATCGCCCGACCAGCCCGTGATCGTCCAGCTGCGCACCGTCGCGTGGTCGCAAAACGCGGGCGACGACGTCTATGCGTCGACCGGCGACCTGATCGCCGCGCCGCCGATCTTCACGATCGCGCCCGGCAGTGCGCAGGTCGTGCGCGTCGGCCTGCGGCATCCGCCCGCCGCTGACCGCGAAACCAGCTACCGGCTGTATCTGCAGGAGATTCCGCCCGCGCCGAAGCCCGGTTTCACCGGCGTGCAGATCGCGCTGGAAATGAGCCTGCCGATCTTCGTGAAGCCGGCCGTCGACACCGCCCCGCGGCTGCGCTGGAGCGCGGAGCCGCGCCCGGGCGGCTCGGGCACGCTCGCGTTACGCGTGACCAACGACGGCACCGCGCATGCGCAGGTGGCGAACCTCGCGCTGCTCGCGCCGGGCAGCGATCGCCCCGTCGCCACGCATGCGGAATTCGCGTACGTGCTGCCCGGCCAGTCGCGCGAACTGACGTTCAAGCCCGGCGCCGGAACCGCGCCGGCCGTTGCCTCCGGCATGCACCTGATCGGCTACTCCGATGCGGGCGACATCGATACGACGCTCGCGCCGAACGCGCGCTGACGCGGCGCTGCTGATCGCGATTCTCATGAGCGCGCAGACCCCACACGCACAAGAACGTCTCGTCGCGGCACCGGCCGCCGCGGCCGCGCAGGCGTCGCATGGCGCGGCGGGCGGCCCGGCCGAGCTGCTGTACCAGGTCGACATCAACCGCCAGGGCCTCGACGAAACCGCGTTGCTGATCAAGGCGGCCGACGGCGCGTTCTACGTGTCGGCCGACGACCTGAAGCGCTGGCGGCTCAGGCGGCCGGACGTCGCGCCGCTGGCCGGCAACGACACGCCGTACTACCCGCTGAACGCGATCGCGGGCCTCACGTACACCGTCGACGAGCAGAATCTGACGATGGCGATCAGCGCTCCGGCCCAGGCATTCGTCGGCGCGACCTTCGACGAGACCGAGCGGCACCGCGCGTCGGCCGTCGAGCCGGGCATCGGCGGCTTCTTCAACTACGACCTGCTTGCCGAACAGGCCGCGGGCCAGACGCACGGCTCCGGACTGTTCGAGCTTGGCTTCTTCAACCGCTTCGGCGTGGGCGTCGGCACGTTTCTCGCGGACGAAGCGGGCCCGACGCGGCGCCTCACGCGCCTCGAAACCACGTGGACGACCGATCGGCCCGGCCATCTCGCGAGCCTGCGCATCGGCGACGCGATCAGCCGGGCGGGGATGTGGGGCCGCGCGGTCCGCTTCGGCGGCATCCAGTACGCGACCAATTTCGCGACGCAGCCGGGGCTCGTCACGATCCCGCTGCAGGGCGTGAGCGGGCAGGCCGTGCTGCCTTCGACGGTCGACGTCTACGTCAACAACGCGCTGACGTCGACGCGCGAGGTCGCCCCCGGCCCGTTCGCGATCAACAACGTGCCGGTGGTGACCGGCCAGGGCGACGTGCGGGTCGTGGTGCGCGACGTGATGGGTCGCGAGCAGGTGATCACGCAATCGTTCTACGCAAGCGCGAATCTGCTGAAGCGGGGGATGCAGGATTTCTCGTACGAGATCGGCAAGGAGCGGCGCGATTTCGGCCTCGCGAGCAACGACTACGGGCGCTGGTTCGCCAGCGCGACGCACCGGATCGGCATGACCGACCGGTTCACCGGCGAGATCCACGCGGAAGCCGAAGCGTCGCGGCAAAACGTCGGCGTCGGCGGCGTGGTGCTGGCCGGGCCGCTCGGCGTCCTCAACGCGGCGGCGGCGGCGAGCCGCAGCGCCGGTGGCGCGGGCGCGCTGGCGACGATCGGCGCCGAGAGCCAGGCCGGCCTCGTGGAGATCGGCGCGCACGCGCAATGGGCGACCCCGCATTTCGCGCAGATCGGGCTCGAGCCGGGCAGGCTCGCGCCGAAGCTGCTGACGAGCGTCAACGTCGGCCTCGGGATGGGCCGCTTCGGCTCGCTCGGGCTCGCGCACGTGTTCCTCGACGATCGCGACGGCTACAAGACCCAGTTGCTGTCGCTCAGCTACAGCGCGCAGCTCGGTCGCTTCGGCTTCGCCAACGTCAGCGTCAGCAAGCCGCTGAGCGGCGCTGGCGCGACGATCGTCGGCGTCGCGTGGACGATTCCGGTCGACAACCGCACGAGCGCATCGGTCACGATGATGCACCAGCAGGGCCGCACCGAAATGCTCGCGCAACTGCAGCGCAGCCTGCCGGTCGGCGAAGGTTTCGGCTACGCGCTGCAGGCCGGCAACGATACGCAGGACGCGAGCGCGACGCTGCAGACGCGCACCGGCACCTACAGCGTCGAGGCGGCGGCGTATCGCGGCCGCGCCGGCGTGCGCGCCAACGTCGCGGGCGGCGTCGCGTTCGTCGACGGCACCGCGCGCCTGTCGCGGCAGATCACCGACAGCTTCGCGCTGGTCAAGGTGCCGGGCTTCGCCAACGTCGGCATCCTCGCGGACAACCAGCTCGTCGCGCACACGGACGCGAGCGGCGTCGCGCTGCTGCCGCGGCTGCGCGCGTATGAAAACAACCCGATTTCGATCGAGCAGGCCGATCTTCCGTTCGACGCGACGATCGGCACGCTGAAGCTCGACGCGGTGCCCTACTTCCGCAGCGGCATGGCGCTCGTGTTCCCGATCACGCGCTCGCGCGGCGCGATGCTCACGCTCGATCTCGCGGACGGCGCGCACCTGCCGGCCGGCGCGATCGTCACGATCGACGGGCGGAAGGACGCGTTTCCAGTCGGCCGCGACGGCGTCGTGTACGTCACCGGACTGTCGGAGCAGAACCGCCTGCATGCGGCGTGGCGCGACCGGCAGTGCGACGTGACCGTGCGCTTTCCCGCCGGTGACGATCCGCTGCCGGACCTCGGCACCCATCTTTGCAAGGGAGTCACACCATGAGACATCGCAAGCATGCCGGGCGGCCGGTCCGGCTCCCGCGCGTTCGCGCGACGGCCGCGACCTCCGCGGCGTCCGCCGCGTTCGCGTTGTTCGCCGCCGGCGCCGCGCTGATGGCCGTGCCGGCCGCGCGCGCGGCGACGACGTGCACGATGGCGGCACCGTCGTCGATGGTGTTCGGCACGTACGACACCATCAACGCGGCGACGTCGGCCGTCACCGTCTCGGTGAACTGCACCGGCAGCGGCAACGCGACGCCGACGGTCACGGCGAGCGCGGGCGGCGGCACGTTCGCGAACCGGCTGATGACGCGCACCGGCGACACGCAGACGCTCGGCTACAACCTGTATCTCGACAGCGCGCACACGTCGGTCTGGGGAGACGGCACGAGCGGCACGTCGACGATTTCATGGGGCAAGATCACGGGCGCCGGCGCATTCAGCGCGACCGTGTACGGGCTGATCCGCGGCGGCCAGAACGCCGTGCCGGGCAGCTACGCGGACCACAACATCACGATCCTGTTCAACTACTAGGCGAGCCAACGGCGCGTGCGTCGCGCATGCCGCCATCGACCACCATCACGGACTCGGACAACGGGGGCAGACATGAATCGAACCCAGACAGCGAGCGCCGCCGCAGCGCGGCGCGCCCGCGGACGGACCGGTGCGGCGCCACTCGCGCCATGCGGTGCGGGCCGCGCGCGCGGGCTGCTGGCCGCACTGGCCGCGCTCTCGATCGCGCTCGTCGGCGCGGTGCCCGGCCCGAGCGCCGCGAAGCAGGCCAGCCGCCCGGTGCAGGTCGGGGCAACGGTCCAGGCGTATGCGCGGCTGAACGCGACCCATCCGGCGAAGCTCGTGATCGCGAACAAGGACACGAGCATCGGCTACCTGGCCGTGCCGAACGCGAACAACCCGTCGGGGACGACCCTCGCGGTCCAGACCAACGACCGGGCCGGTTATACGGTGCGCGTACAGGTTGCCGCCGCGAGCCTGTCGCAGTTCAGTTCGATCGAGATCAGCGGCTTCGGCGGCAAGGTGGTGCTGCCGGGAACGGGCGGCACGATCAACGTGCCGTATACGGCGCTGAACACGACGTTTACGCTGACCTATCGGTTCGTGTTCGCGCCGAAGGCGAAGGACGGAACCTTTGCGTGGCCACTCACGTTTTCGGTGCAGCCGAATCCGTGATGGCCGATGCGCCGGCCTCCCCCGCGCCTCACACCACCGGCCCCGGCTCCTTCTCCTTGCGCAGGATCGCGTACAGGATGATCGCGCCGAACGTCGCGGTGCCGATCCCGCCGAGCCCGAAGCCGCCGATCTTCAGCGAGAAGTCGCCGGCGCCGAGCACCAGCGTGACGGCCGCGACGATCAGGTTGCGGTTGTCGGAGAAGTCGACCTTGTTGACGACCCAGATCCGCGCGCCCGTCACCGCGATCAGCCCGAACACCACGATCGACACGCCGCCGAGCACGGGGCCCGGGATCGTCTGGATCACCGCGCCGAACTTCGGCGAGAAGCCGAGCCCGATCGCGATCAGCGCGGCGACCGCGAACACCAGCGTCGAATAGATCCGCGTGACGGCCATCACGCCGATGTTCTCCGCGTAGGTGGTCACGCCCGTGCCGCCGACGCTGCCCGACACGATCGTCGCGAGCCCGTCGCCGATGAACGCGCGGCCGACGTAGCGGTCGAGGTTGGTGCCCGTCATCGCGCTGACGGCCTTGATGTGGCCGAGGTTCTCCGCGACCAGGATCACCGCGATCGGCGCGAGCATCAGCATCGCGTGCGGATCGAACACCGGCGCGCGAAAGCCCGGCACGCCGAACCACGCGGCATGCGCGACGATCGCGAAATCGATCGGCTTGCCGAAGCCCATCCCGTTGGTCGCGATCGCGTAGATCACGTACGCGATCACGAGCCCGACGAGGATCAGCAGGCGCTGCACCGTCCCGCGCGCGAACACCGCGACGCCGCCGACGCACAGCACCGTGACGAGCGCCATCACCGAATCGAAGGTCGAGCCCGACACGCCCTTGACCGCGATCGGCGCGAGGTTCAGCCCGATCACCGCGACCACCGCGCCGGTCACGACGGGCGGCATCAGCGTCTCGATCCAGCGCGTGCCGATCGCCTGCACGAGCGCGCCGAGCGCCACGTACACGACGCCGCACGCGACGATCCCGCCGAGCGCGACCGGAATGTTCGGGTTCGGGCCGCTGCCGCCGTAGCCAGTCACCGCGATCACGAGGCCGATGAACGCGAAGCTCGAGCCGAGGTAGCTCGGCACGCGCCCGCCGACCAGCACGAAGAACAGCAGCGTGCCGATGCCCGACATGAAGATGCACAGGTTCGGGTCGAAGCCCATCAGCAGCGGCGCGAGCACGGTCGAACCGAACATCGCGACGACGTGCTGCACGCCCATCGCGACCATCTGCGGCCACGCGAGACGTTCGTCGGGGCCGACCACGCGCGAGGCCGCGCCGGTCGGTTGGACCCGCCAGCGCGGGAAGTAGGAATCGGACATGGGGAAAGCGCTCCTGTCGGTCGTCGGTCGCCGGCTGCCAGGGATGCGCCGGTCTGGAATCTGGCGCGAGTTTACGGAGCGGAAATGGGGCTGGCAAGCGAACCGGCAGGCGGGGCCGGCAAGCGGAACGGCCAGGTGCCGGAGCGGCAGGTCGCGCCAGAGAACCGGTGCGCGGGCGCGCGGCCCGGTGAAGCGCCCGTCCGCGCCCGACGCGCGGGGCGGCGGCGCGCGCCGGCCGCGAAGCAAGCATGCGCTCACATCGCAGCCGGCGCCGCGTACGTCACGGATTGATGTACTGGAACAGCGACATGTTCTGCAACTGCACGTAGGCCTTCTGCGCGCCGGTCAGCGCGTTCTGCACCTGCAGGTACTGGCTGATCGTCGTCACCATGTTGGTGCTCGTCAGATCCGACAGGTTGCTGCTCGTCTGCAGCGCCGCGGACTGGTTGACGGCCTGCATCGCCTTGACTTCCTGCTCGCGGCCGCCGACCGACGCCTGGATCGTCGTGACGTTGCGCATCGTGTTGCCGAGCTTGGTCGAGCCCGTCATCAGCGCATTCGTCAGCGCGGCGCTCGCCACCGGGTTGCCGGTCACGGGCTTGTTCAGCGCCGAAATCATCGCGTCGAGTGTCGAGAATATGTCGGCGCCGCCGCTCGCCTGCGGCGCCGGGTCGACCGCGAACGTGTCGCCGACGGCCGGCGTGCCCGACACCGTCACCGTCATGCCGTTGCCGAGCGAGATCGCCGAGCCGGCCGAATAGGCCTGCGCCGGCGTGGTGCTCGGCGGGCTGACCGAGTTGTCGGTCACCGTGTAGGTCGGCGCGGCGGGCGTGCCGCCGAACGTGATCGCGAACTGATGGCCGTTCGTCGCGGCCGCCGGGTTCGTCACGGTCACCGTGCCGATCGTGGCGGTGCCCGCATTGGCGGCGCCCGCCGACGGCACGGGCGTGCTGCCGATCGCCGGCACCGACATGAAGACGGCCGCCCCCGTGTCGCTCTGCGACACGGTGCTCGAATCGGCGATCTGCACGTCGCGCGTGCCGGTGTCGCCGACATACGCCACGCTGCCGTTCGGCGCGGCCTTGAACGGCGGCGCGGAATTGTTCGTGCCGGCGAACAGGTAGGTGCCGGCGCCGTCGTTGGTGTTCGCGAGCGTCAACAACTGGTCGCGGTAGCCCTGCAGCTGCGTCGCCAGCGCCGCCCGGTTGCTGTCGGACAGCGAGCCGTCGCCCGCCCGCACGAGCAGCGTCTGCGCGCTCGTGAGCACGCCGCTCACGTTCTGCAGCGCCTGGTCCTCGGCCTGCAGCGACGCGAGCGCCGTGGTCTGGTTGGTCGCGTACTGCGACAGCGTCGCCGACGTCATCGACAACTGCACGGCCTGCGCCGCGCCGACCGGATTGTCCGCCGCCGTCTGCAGGCTCACGCCGCTCGCGATCTGCTGGTACAGCTGCGCAAGCTGGGCCTGCTGGTCGTTCATCTGCGTGACGTTCAGCTGGAAATACTGGGCGCTGGAGATCCGCATCGTTTCTATCCTCTCGAATCCGGTCAGTTGAACAGGCCAAGGACGGTCTGGAACAGCGTCGCCGCCGTCTGAATCACCTTCGCGTTCGCCTGGTAAAGCTGCTGATACTGCATCAGGTTGGCCGCTTCCTCGTTCTGGTTCACGCCCGACACCGACTGCTGTGCCTGCGTGATCTGACCGACCAGCGCGGTCTGCGCGGTGCTCGACGATTTCAGCTGCGTCGCCGTGTTGCCGATGCCGTTGACGTAGGTCGCGTACGCGCCCGTGAGGGTCGTCGTGCCGCCGCCGAGCGCCTTCGCATTGACGAGTTGCGACAGCGCCCGTGCGTTGGAGCCGTCGCTGGTGCCGCCGGCGTACGGCCCGATCGTGAACGAATCGCCGGTCGCCGGCGCGCCGGACAGCGACACGCTCACGCCGTTGAGTGCGCCCGCGGCCGTCCCCGACATCGTCATCGTCGCGCCGGACGCCGGGTCGTACGGGACGGTGTCCGTCGGATTCACGATGGTCACCGTCGTCGGCGGCGTCGTCCCGACCGTCACCGTCGTGCCGACCGGGAAGCCCGTCAGCGTCTTTGCCGTCGCGTCGAAGGTCAGCTTGGTCGTCGGCACCTGATAGCCCGAGGTCACGCCGCCCAGCGTGATCTTGCCCGTGCCCGTGTTGGTGCTCGCCGCCGACGTGACGGCCGGCGACGCGGCCGCGATCGCCGAGAAGCTCGTCGTCGCAAGGCCGAAGCCGTTCAGCGCGCCGCGCGTCGGCAGCACGGTGAACTTGTCGCCCGGCTGCATCTGCGTGCCGGTCGCGGCCGAGAAGTTCAGCCCGCCGAGCGAAACCGGCATCGGGCCCGCCTTCTGGTCGACCACCGCGCCGCTCGCGCGGTCGGTCAGCGTGTAATTCGCGCCGTCGAACGAGAGCGTATAGTCGCTCGTCGTCGGCTGCGACGCGTTCGCGAACGACACCGACAGCGACGCGTTGCCCGTATTCCCCTGGGCCGCGTACACGGTCGGCGACGGCACGGTGAACAGGTTGCCGCCCGGATTGCCCGACAGGTCGATGCCGAGCGCGTTCTGCGCGTTGACCTGCGCGGCGAAGCTGGTCGCGATCGCGCCGAGCTGCGCCTGCGCGGGGTCGAGCGTCTGGCTGCGGAATGCGAGCAGGCCGCCGAGCGTGCCGCCCGACAGCGACGAATCGGGCAACGCCTGGTTCGGCCCCTGCGGGTTCGCGCCGGCGATGCCCTGCGACACGACGGTCAGCTCGCTCGGGTCCGACGGCGACGAGACGGTCGCGAGCTGGTAGCTCTTGTCGGCGACGACGAGCGGCTGGCCGCCCGCGAGGAACAAGCTGTAGCCGCCCTCGTTGCGCACGACCTGGACGCCGGCGAGGCTCGACAGGTTCGACACGGCGAGGTCGCGCTGGTCCATCAGCTGGTTCGGCGGCTGGCCCTGGCTGCTCGCCGCCGAGATCTGCTGGTTCAGCTCGGCGATCTGAGCGGTGTACGTGTTGATCTGCGACACCGTGCTGGTGAGCTGGGTGTTCACGCTCTGGCGCAGCGCGTCGTACTGCTGGCCGGCCGCGTTGATCTGGTTGGCCAGCGTCTGCGCGTTGCTGATCGCGGTTTGCCGCACGGACGGGTCGGACGCGTTGTTCGCGACGTTCTGCAAGCCGGTGAAGTAGCTCGTGATCGCGGTCGAGATGCCGGCCGTCGGGCTGCCGATGTAGTTGTTCAGCTGCGCGACGAGCGTGTACCAGGTCGACAGCGCGCTGCCCTGCGTCTGCGCGGTGTTCAGCTGGTCGCTCAGGTACTGGCTGTACTGCCGCTGCACGGTGACGGTGTTCACGCCCTGCGGCATGTAGCCGCTGCCCGTGTACTGGCCGCTCGCTTCGGCATACACGGGCCGCTCGACCGAATAGCCGGGCGTCGCGGCGTTGCTGATGTTGTTGCCGGTCGTCGTGAGGCCCCAGAGCGCGGCATTCAGGCCGCTGACGCCGAGGTTCATGAGTGTGTTGGACATGCGCGATCCTGATGAGCCGGCCGCGCGTTGCGGCCGCCGGGTTGCGTGACTCCCGGTATAACGGCCGCGGATCGAAAAAATTGAGGAAAAAATGCACGCGCGGCGCACGAGCGTGCGTCGCCGTCGGAAGCGGCCGGCACGAGGCGCCGGCGGCGCCGCGCGGGCCGCCCGTGGAGGCCGCCCGCCGGAGGCGCGTCAGGCCCGCGCGAGCGAGCGGCGCTTCATTTCGAGCTGCGTGATCAGCCGCTGCAGCGTGTTCTCCGCGCTGCCCGGCAGCGACATGTAGCGGAAGCCGAGCTGGTAGCGCCGCGCGCCGTTCGGCATCTGCGTCGAACGCTGCGACACGAGCTGCAGGTCGAGCGACAGCTTGCCGTGGCCCGTCAGCTCGAGCTCGACGTCCGGCAGCAGCGTGCCGACCTCGAGCGCCTCGACGCGCTCGTCGGCCGTGCGCAGCCCCACGCCGCCGAGCGACAGGTTGTGCACCTCGAACAGGAAGCTTTCGCCGTCCGGCAGCTTGCCGCGGCACAGGAACGGATCGACGATCGGCGCGTCGACGCGGAAATATTCGCGGCGCTGGATGCAGACCAGCACGTCGGGGAAATCGGCGACGAACGCGGGCAGCCCCTCGTAGCGCGTCTCGCGCGGCGTGCCCGTGGTGAATTCGACGCGCACGCCCTCCGGCGCGGCCGCGAACGTGCAGTGCGATGCGCCGAGGATGCCGGCGTTCTGCTCGGACAACGCGCCCCAGTCGAACGTGAACGTCCGCGCGCCGACGTCGACCTCGAGCAAACGCGTGACGAGCTGGCCGCCCGGGTACTGGACGGTCAGGAAATCGCCGCGATTCACCAGGTTGCGCAGCTGCACGCCGATTTCCAGCGGATTGCGGCGGGCATAGTCGGGCCCGGAGTGGCCTGCATCCAGGCTGGGGTCCGTCGACGTTTCGATATTCATGGCTAGCCGGTCTTTCTTGTCATGGGCGCCCGGGGCAACCGGTGCGCAATAAAACCGGGCCAGAACGGGGGCCCGGTCGCAGGTCTCTCACACTTAGCGGCAGTGCTGACCGAAAGTTTAGATCGAAACGGCCATTTATTTGTCGCAAACGTTGAAACCGCGCGCGGCAAGGTGCCGGGCGCGGTCCGAAGGGGCCAATCGGTGGCGGGCGGGCCGTCAGCCGATCTGCTGCATGATCGAGATCAGCTTCTTCGCGTAATTCGGGTCGGTCGCGTAGCCGGCCTTCTGCATCCCGTGCGCGAAGCCTTCGACGCTGCGGCTCGCGCTGAGCACGCCCGCGTAGCGCGGGTTGTTCTTCAGCAGGTTCGCGTAGTCGGTCATCGCGTGCTCGTACGAGTCGTACGCGCGGAACTTCGCGACCACGCGGCGCGGCGTGCCGTTCACGTATTCGGTGGTCAGCGCCGACACGGTGCGGCCGGTCCAGCCCTTGTTCGCCTTGATGCCGAACACGTTGTAGCTGGTCGAGCCGTCCGTCGCGCGGATCTCACGCTTGCCCCAGCCCGATTCGAGCGCGGCCTGGCCGACGATGAACCGCGCCGGGATGCCGGTCGTCGCGCTGGCCGCCTGCGCGGGGCCCGCGAGCCGGTCGACGAACGCGTCCGCGTCGCGCACGCCGCTCGCGCCCTTGAGCGGCGGCGTCAGCGCGCTGCCGGCCGAATAGCCGCGCGCGCCGGCAAGGCCGCCGTTGTTCGCCGCGTTCGCATAGGCCTTCGCCATCGCGTTCATCGCGGCGAGGCCGCCTTCGTTGCCGGCCGTGCCGAGGCCGCCCACGCCCATGCCGCCCATGCCGCCCGCGCCAACGTCCGCCGCGGCGCCGCCGGCGCCGACGCCCGCGTTGCGCAGCAACTGCTTCATCAGCGCGTCGGCCACGCCGATCCCGCGCGTCGACATCTGCTGCGCGAGCTGCTGGTCGAGCATCGACGTGTACATCTTCGACGTGTGCGAATCGAGCAAGCCGCCGTCGGGCGTTGCGTCGCGCATGCTCTTGAGCATCATCTGCGTGAACATCGCGTCGAACTGGCCGGCGACGGCCTTCGCGCCGGCCTGCGGCGACTGCTTCGCCTGCGCGCGCAGCGCATCGAAACCCTGCACGTCGAGCGCGAAGCGCTGCGTGAGGTCGTTTGCGTTGGGGAGCGTGGCTGCCATTTAGATCACCTCCAGGTCGGCGCGCAGCGCGCCGGCCGCCTTCATCGCCTGCAGGATCGACATCAGGTCCGCGGGCGTCGCGCCGAGCGTGTTCAGCGCCTTCACGACGTCGGCGAGATTCGCGCCGGCCGTCACCATCTTCAGCGCGCCGTTGTCCTGCTTCAACTGGATCTGCGACTGCTGCGCGACCACCGTCTGCCCGTTCGAGAACGGCCCCGGCTGCGACACCACCGGCTGCGTGTTGACGACCACCGACAGGTTGCCGTGCGCGACCGCGCAGCTTTGCAGCGTGACCATCTGGTTCATCACGATCGAGCCGGTGCGCGCGTTCAGGATCACCTTGGCCGCGGCCTTGTCCGGGCTCACGTCGAGGTTCTGCAGCCGCGCCATGAACGCGACCTGCTGCGCCGAATCGGCCGGCGCCGCGAGCTGGATCGTGCGGCCGTCGAGCGCCGTCGCGGTGCCCGGGCCGAAACTGGCGTTGACCGCGGACACGATGCGCTGCGCGGTGCCGTAATCCATGTCGTTCAGTTGCAGTTGCAGCACGCCGTTCATCTGCGCGACCGCGTTCGGCACCGCGCGCTCGACGATCGCGCCGCCGACGATCCGGCCGGCCGCGAGCTGGTTCACCTGCACGCGGCTGCCGTTCGCGCTGGCGCCCGCGCCGCCGACCGCCATGTTGCCCTGCGCGAGCGCGTAGACCTGGCCGTCCGCGCCTTTCAGCGGCGTGAGCAGCAGCGTGCCGCCGCGCAGGCTCTTCGCGTTGCCGAGCGACGACACGGTGACGTCGAGCGCCTCGCCGGGCCGCGCGAACGGCGGCAGCGTGGCCGTCACCATCACGGCCGCGACGTTCTTCAGCTGCATGTTGTTCAGCGACGACGGGCCGCCGTTGGCCGAACCGTTGTTGATCGAGATGCCGAGGTTCGCGAGCATGTTCGCGAGCGTCTGCGTCGTGAACGGCGTCTGCATCGTCTGGTCGCCCGTGCCGTCGAGGCCGACGACGAGGCCATAGCCGATCAGCGGGTTGTCGCGCACGCCCTGGATCTGCGCGAGATCCTTCAGGCGTTCCGCGTGCGCGGGCGCGGCGCCGAGCACGCACGCGGCGGCCACCGCCGCGAACGCGACGGCGAGCCGCGCGGCCGTGTGCGCGCGGGCCGACAGGCGGCTGAACAGGGTCGTTCGCATCGTCATCACCACGGCGCGATGTTGAGGAAGAAGCGCTGCAGCCAGCCCATCGTCTCGGCTTCGTTGATGTAGCCCTTCGACGAGTATTCGATCTTCGCGTCGGCGACCTGCGTCGAATAGACGGAGTTCGCGCCCGAGATCGTGTTCGGGTTGACGACCCCCGAGAAGCGCACGAATTCGTTGCCCTGGTTGATCAGCATCTGCTTTTCGCCGCTCACCACGAGGTTGCCGTTCGGCAGCACGCCCGTGACGGTCACCGTGATCGTGCCGTTGAACGTGTTCGCCGCGCTCGCGCCGCCGGTGGCCGCGAACTTGTTCGCGCCGGTCGCCGACAGGTTCGCCTTCGCGAACAGCCCGCCGAGGAAGCCGGCCGTCGGCACGTTGAAATCGGTGTTGCCCTGCCGGTTCGTGTTCGCGCCCGACGACTTGGTCGCGTTGATGTTCTCCGCGATCATGATCGTCAGGATGTCGCCGACGTTGCGCGGGCGCTGATCCTCGAACAGCGGCCGCCCCGCGAAGCCGGGGTTGTAGATCGAGCCGGGCGCCTGCATCGACATCGGCATCGGCGGCTGCGCCGTCATCGGCTGCTGGATGATCGGGTCGCGCGGAATCTGCGCGCAACCGGCGAGCGCCGCCACCGCGACCGCGCACGCGGCGCGGACGGTGGCTGACGAGGGGAGGCGAACCTGCTTCATGGCGACGACGGGACTTCCGGTTAGCTCTTCATCTGCGTGACGGTCTGCAGCATCTGGTCGGACGTCGTCACGGCCTTGCTGTTGATCTCGTAGGCACGCTGCGTCTGGATCATGTTGACGAGTTCCTGCACGACGTTCACGTTCGACGCCTCGACGTAGCCCTGGTTGAGCACGCCCGCGCCGTTCAGCCCCGGCTGCGACACGTTCGGCGCGCCCGACGACGTCGTTTCCGCGAACAGGTTCTCGCCCTTCGCCTCGAGGCCGGCCGGGTTGATGAAGGTCGCGATCTGCAGCGAGCCGATCTGCACCGCGTTGCTCGAGCCCGGCTGCGTGACCGACACGACGCCGTCCTTGCCGATCGTCAGCGACTGCGCGTTCTGCGGCACGGTGATCGCCGGCAGCACCTGATAGCCGCTCGACGTGACGAGCTGGCCCTGCGCATTGGTCTGGAACGAGCCATCGCGCGTGTACGCGTTGGTGCCGTCCGGCATCAGCACCTGGAAGAAGCCCGCGCCGTTGATCGCGACGTCCTTCGAGTTGCCGGTCTGCGTGAGGCCGCCCTGCGTGTACAGGCGCTCGGTCGCGACCTGCTGCACGCCGGTGCCGAGCTGCAGGCCCGACGGCAGCTCGGTCTGCTGCGTCGAATTGGCGCCGGGCTGGCGGATGGTCTGGTACAGCAGATCCTCGAACACCGCGCGCGACGCCTTGAAGCCGTTCGTGCTGGTGTTCGCGAGGTTGTTCGAGATCACGTCCATCTGCGCCTGCTGCGCATTCATGCCGGTGGCGGCGATGTAGAGCGAACGGTTCATTTGAATCTTCTCCTGATAGCGAGGGCCGTGCCGCTCAGCTGAAATTGAGCAGCTGGTTCGCCGTCTGCTCGTTCTGGTCGGCCGTCTGGATCAGCTTCGACTGAAGCTGGAACGCGCGCGCGTTGTCGATCATCGCGACCATCGCGGTCACCGGGTTCACGTTGCTGCCTTCGAGCGAATTCGGCGTGACGACCACGTTCGGGTCGGCGTCGGCCGGATTGCCGTCGGCGGTGCGGAACAGCCCGTCGTTGCCGCGCGTGAGCGTGGCCGGATCGGGATTGACGAGCTTCATCTGGTCGACGATCGCGACGGCGGTGGGCGGGTCGCCCGGCATCAGCGCGGACACCGTGCCGTCCTTGCCGATCGTCACTTCCGCGTTCGGCGGCACCGAGATCGGGCCGCCGTTGCCGATCACCGGCAGGTTGCCCGCGTTCACGAGCTGGCCGTTCTCGTCGACGTGCAGGTTGCCGGCGCGCGTGTACGCCTCGCTGCCGTCGGCCGTCTGCACCGACAGCCAGCCGGCGCCCTGCACGGCCACGTCGAGCGGGTTGCCGGTGCGCGTGATCGGACCCGGCGCGTAATCGGCGCCGGGCGTGGACGCGAGCACGTAGGTGCGCGTCGTCGTCGGGTCGATGTTGCTGCCGTCGCCGAAATTCATCGGCACCGCGCGATACGTCGCGAGCTGCGCGCGAAAGCCCGTCGTCGACGCGTTCGCGAGGTTGTTCGCGACCACCGCCTGCTGGTCGAGCGACTGCGACGCGCCCGTCATCGCCGTATAGATCAGTCGGTCCATGGCTGCCGGTTATCCGCGCTTACAGGTTGATGAGCGTCTGGTCGACGGTCTGCTGCGTCTTGATCGTCTGCGCGTTCGCCTGGTAGTTGCGCTGCGCGGTGATCAGGTTGACGAGCTGCGCCGTCAGATCGACGTTCGAGTTCTCGAGCGCGCTGCCCTGCAGCGTGCCGTGGTTCGTGCTGCCCGGCGCCGACACCTGCGGCACGCCCGACGCCGACGATTCGGCGTACTGGTTGCCGCCGAGGTTCACCAGCCCGTTCGGGTTGTTGAAGTTCGCGATCGCGATCTGGCCCAGCACGGCGGTCTGGCCGTTCGAGTAGTTGCCGGTCAGCTTGCCGTCGGCGCCGATCGTGTAGGTCGTCAGCGTGCCGCTCGCGTAGCCGTCCTGCGCGAGGTTGTTCACGCCGTTCTTGCCGCCGTACTGCGTCGTGCCGGTCAGGTTGAGCGTCAGTTGTTGCGGCGTCGTGGAGCCGTCGGTGGTCGGCACCGTGAAGTCGAACTGGCCGAGCGACGTGGTCGGCGTGGTCGAGCCCGGCAGCGTCGTGCTCTTGATCGCGCCCGACGAATCGAAGGTGATCGTGCCGAGGTCGGTCGGGGTCGCGGCGCCCTGCACGTTCGCATACGCTTCCCACGTGCCGGCCGCCGACTTCACGAAGTACATGTTCACCGCTTGCGAGCCGCCGAGCGAGTCGTACACCTGGATCGACGTCGAATAGTTGTACGTCGTGTTGTCGTTCGGGTCGAACGGCGTCTTGGCCGGCACCTTGTCCTGCGAGTTCAGGTTGAACTGGCCGGTGATCTTGGTCGTCGCGGTCGGCGCGATGTTGCTGGTCGGCGCCTGCAGCGGCACGGTCTGCGCGGTGTTGATCACGCCGCCGCCGTTGGCCGCGTAGCCCATCAGGTTACGGCCCTGCGAGTCGATGATGAAGCCGTTCTTGTCGCGCTGGAACGTGCCGTCGCGCGAGTACGTCGTCACGCCGTTGTTCGACATCTGGAAGAAGCCGTTGCCGTTGATCGCGACGTCGAGCGACGAGTTCGTCGTGTTGATCGTGCCCTGCCCGAAGTTCTGCTGCACCGCGTTCAGCGACGTGCCGATGCCGATCTGCGTGTTGACCGACGTCGCGACCGAGTTCGCGTACATGTCGGCGAATTGCGCGGTGCTCGACTTGAAGCCGACCGTGTTCGCGTTCGCGATGTTGTTGCCGATCACGTCGAGCGCGTTCGATGCGCCGGCGAGGCCGCTCAGACCCTGTTGATAACCCATTTCGGTCTCCGTTAGGAAAAAGCTCGATCAATCAGTTGGTGGTGGTGTCGCCGGACGAGGACGACTTCGTGTTCGGGAAGATCGACGCAACCTGGGTGAGCCCCACCGTCGTGCCGTTCGACAGCACGAGCCCCGCGGTGCCGTCCGCCTGCTTGATCACGCTCTGCACCGTCGCGGCCGCGAGCACGGTCGGCGCATACGTCTTGCCGTCGCTGCCCGTGTACTGCGCGCTCACGGTGTAGGTGCCGTCGGGCAGCGCGTTGCCGGCCGCGTCCGTCGGCGTCCAGTTGAACGGCACGGTGCCGGCCGACTGCTTGCCCGCGTCGATCGTGTTGACGACGGCGCCCGTCTTGTCCTTCACGGTGATCGTCAGGTTCGACACGTCGTTCGCGAGCGACACGCCGAACGGCGACGCCGCGCCGCTCTTCACGCCGACGCTGTTGCCCGGCGCGAGCACGTTGGTGCCGATCAGCAGCGCGGCCTGCGTCTGCTGGCCGGCCGCGAGCTGCGACGACAGCGACGTGAGCGACGTGTTCAACTGCGCGATGCCGCTCACCGTGTTGATCTGCGCGAGCTGCGACGTCATCTGCGAACTGTCGACGGGGCTCGTCGGATCCTGGTTCTGCAACTGCGTGACGAGCAGCTTCAGGAACGTCGCCTGCAGGTCGCTCGCCGACGTGCCGTTGGTCGACGACACTTTGTTGGTGTTCATCGTGTCGGTCGGCAGCGTCGACACGTTGGTGCCGTTGCTGCCGATCGTCGTGTTGGAGGAAGTCATCCTGGGTGGCCTTCTGTCGGAACTGTCGGTGTCGGGTCGGTCGGGTCGGCGGCGCGCGGCTTACGAGCCGATCGTCAGCGTCTTGAGCATCAGCGTCTTCGCGGTGTTCAGCGTCTCGACGTTGGCCTGGTACGAGCGCGACGCCGAGATCATGTTCACCATCTCCTGCACCGGATCGACGTTCGGCATCTGCACGTAGCCGTTCGCGTCGGCGGCCGGGTTCGCCGGGTCGTAGGTCGATTTCATCGGCGACGGGTCGTCCATCACCTTCGTCACGCGCACGCCGCCCACGCCCTGGCCGGACGCGGTGCGCGCGCCGCCCATCGGGTCGGTCGCGAACACGACCTGCTTGGCCTTGTACGGCTTGCCGTCGGGGCCGGTCGCGCTGTCGGCGTTCGCGAGGTTCGACGCGGTCACGTTCAGGCGCTGCGATTGCGCGGACAGCGCCGAACCGGCGACGCCGAAGATGTTCATCAACGAAGGCATGGAGGCTCCTTGTGCTTGGGTCCGGGTCCGGATTCGGAAGCGGCGCTTACGAGTTCGTCGAGATCGCGGCGATCATCGCCTTGATCTGCTGGGTCATCACGGTCATCCCGGTTTCGTAGTGCAGCGCGTTGTTCGCGAACTGCACGCGCTCGACGTCGAGATCGACCGTGTTGCCGTCGAGCGACGGCTGCAGCGGCATCCGGTATTGCGCGCGGCCGTAGTCGTCCGACGGGCCGCCGGTCGGGATCAGCTTCGCGGTGCCGGCCATGTGGCCCGGCGCCGTCGACACCATCGACATGCCGCTCGTCACGCCGGCCGGCTGCGCCATCGGCAGTGGCGCGGCGTTGCTCGGCGCGAGCCCGCCGCCCGTCTGCTTCAGCGAGCGCGCGAGCGTCGACGCGAAATCGACGTCGCGGGCCTGGTAGCCGGGCGTGTCGGCGTTCGCGATGTTCGACGACAGCAGTTCCTGCCGGTAGGCGCGCACGTCGAGCGCCTGTCGGCCGAACGCGAATTCCGCATCGAGTTTGTCCAGCATGTGTGCGTCTCTCCGTATGAAGCGCTGCACGCCCCTCGCGCCGGATGGCGGCCCGAGCGGCTTTTTTCCATGACAGCGATGGTAGGCGCGGCACGCAACCGGCAATCGGGCGAATAACGCGGCAAAGGCCCCCTCTATTCATCGTTTGCGCGACGCTCGCGCTCCCTAGAATGCGAAGCGGATCAACGGATCGAGGACACGGCGATGACGGGCGGCGCACTTCGCGACAGGAACGGGCGGCTCACGCACGTCCGGCGTGCATTCGCGCTCGCCGCGGCGCTGTGGATCGCCGCGCCCGCCGTGCACGCGGACGACGGGATGATCGTGATTCCCGGACGCGGCGAGACGGCCGAAACCGCGCTCGCGCACGCCAACGCGGCGAGCGGCGGGCAGTTCGGCGCGAATGCGGGCGCCGCTTCCGCTTCGGGCGCGCAGCGCGCGGCCGGCGGAGCGAGCGCCGCGACCGGCGCCGGCTACGCGGCGCAACCGGCCGGCCAGATGGTCGTGACGAGCGTGCCGCCGCCGGCCGCCGCGCCGGCTCCCGCGCCGGTCCCCGTCTACGCAGCCCGCGCGAACGCCGGGTACGGCACGTCGCCGCGTGCGGCGGACCCGGCCGCCATCGCGACGGTCGTCGCCGGCACGGCCGAGCCGGCATCGAATGCCGCGCGGCCGGCGCCGCCACCGGCAGCATCGGCCCGCCTCGCGGCTGCCCGCGCCGCGTCGGTCGCGGCGGCGCCGCGCACGGCGGCCGCCTCCGCCCACCCGGCCCCGGCTGCCGCCGCGCCCCCGCCCGCGACGCCGCCCGGCCAGCAAGATCCCGAAACGATCCGGCGCGCGGCCCTCGCGTTCCTGCAGCAGCAGATCGCCGGCCTGCCCGGCAAGACCACCGCGACGGTCACGACCGCCTTTCCGCGCGGGCTCGCCGCGTGCACGACGCTCGAACCGTTCCTGCCGACCGGCGCGCGCCTGTGGGGCCGCACGACGGTCGGCGTGCGCTGCGCGGGCGAACGGCCGTGGACCGTCTACCTGCAGGCGAAGGTCGCCGTGCAGGCTACCTATTACGTCGCCGCGCGCCAGATCGCGCCCGGCGAGCCGCTCTCCGCGGCCGATCTCGTCGCGCGCGACGGCGACCTGACGGTGCTGCCGCTCGCGGTGATCACCGATCCGGCGCAGGCGATCGGCGCGACCGCGCTCGCGCGCATCTCGGCCGGGCTGCCGCTGCGGCAGGACATGCTGAAGAGCGCGGCGTCGGTGTCGGCCGGCCAGACGGTGCGGGTCGTCGCGGCCGGCCCCGGCTTCACGATTTCGGCCGAGGGCAGCGCGCTCGCGAATGCGGCGCCCGGCCAGTCGGTGCGGGTGCGAATGGCGGCGGGCCAGATCGTCACGGCGGTCGTCAAGGACGCCGGCACCGTGGAAATTCCGCTGTAGGGACGGATCGGCCGTAAAAATGTAAAAAATTGTTTATTCGGAGCCTGTCGGGCTCGCGATGCTAAAGTTCGGGCCGACCCGGCCGTTATCTGGGTCAAACCGTACAGGAAACCCATCGTGAAGATCGATTCCACTCCGAAACCGAGCCCCCTCGCGCCGACCGGCAACGGCGCGGCCCGTGCGCCGTCCGGCACGGACCAGCCGTCCGCACCGGCAGCCGACGCAGGATCGACCGGCGGCGACGCGACCGTGAACCTGTCGGGTCTGTCCGGCCAGTTGCGTTCGGTGTCCGCATCGGGCGACGCCGATATCGACGCAGGCCTGGTCCAGTCGATCAAGGACGCGCTGAACGACGGCACGCTGACGATCGACGCGAACAAGATTGCCGACGGCGTATTGAACACCGCCCGCGAGCTGCTGCAGCAGCAGCGTCCGGGCAGCTAATCCCCGGCCTCGTGGCCGGGTCACCCCGGTTTGCCGGCGCGCGCAGCACTGCGCGCACCGGCGTGACGAGCATGACGCGATGAGAGAAGAGCTGCTGGCCACGGTCAACGACGAACACGCGACGGTCGAGGCGTTCGCGTCCCTGCTCGTCTACGAGGAAAAGGCGCTGACGACGGCCGAGCCGCTCGAGATGCTGCCGGGGATCGTCGAAAAGAAAAGCGCGCTGATCGACCGGCTCGCGCAGCTCGAACGCACGCGCGACACGCAGCTTTCCGCGCTCGGCTTTCCGGCCGGCAAGAAAGGCATGGACCAGGCGGCCGAGCGCGATGCGCGCCTCGCGAGCCGCTGGCAACTGCTGCAGCAGGCCGCCGAACGCGCGCGCCAGGCCAATGCGAACAACGGGATGCTGATCCGGATCCGGATGGACTACAACGAGCGCGCGCTCGCGGTGCTGCGCTCGGCGCCCGCGCCGGCCGGCGTGTACGGCCCCGACGGGCGCGTGTCGGCGCTCACGCGCTGACCGGCCGGCGTCGAGCCGCGCCGCGCGGCCGCCCGGCGGCCGCGCCCCCTGCTTTCCCCTTCGTTACAACAGCGGACACGCGGTGACCTGCGTGCCGCGTTCCACGCACAGCCGCTCGTAGTCGCGCAGGTATGCGCACTCGGCGTCGTCCAGCAGATCGACATCGATCAGGTCCCAGTCGTAGCCGACCGTCACGATGTTCTCGAACGTCACCGTGCCCGGCTGCGCGTCGTCCGGCCGCACGATCACGATGTTCTCGATCCGCACGCCGCCCTTGCCCGGCAGGTAGATGCCCGGCTCGACCGAAATCACCGCGTTCGGCACCAGCCCGTACGTCGCGCCCGGCGCGAACCGCACGCCGCCCTCGTGCACGTGGATCCCGACGCCGTGCCCGGTGCCGTGGCCGAAATCGTGGCCATGATCGCGGCACACCTGGCGCACCAGCGCATCGACGTCGCCGCCCGTCGCCGTGGCCGGAAAGCGCGCGACGAGCCCCTTGATGCAGGCCTTCAGCGCGACCGTGTAGATCTCGCGCTGCCACGGCTGCGCGACCGTCTCCGGCCGCGTGCGGCGCAGCACGACGCGCGTGCAGTCCGTCGCGAAGCCGGCTTCGTAGTACGCGCCGCTGTCGAGCAGCACGAGCTCGCCCTCGGTCAGCTCGACGTCGGCGCTCGCCGCCGTGTAATGCGCGAACGCGCTGTTCGCGCCGTTCGCCGCGATCGACGGGAACGACAGCGCGACCGCCGAACGGGCGCCGTACGCGTCGTTGATCCTGCGCGCGAGGTCGTACTCGGTGTGGCGCACGCCCGGCTCGCCGGTCTTCGCCCAGCGCATCGTCTCGGCGATCGCCGCGGAGCTGCGCGCGAACGCGTCGCGGAAGCGCTCGAGCACCGCCGGCGTCTTGCTTGCCCGCATCGCCTCGACCGGGTTGAAATCGGCATGCCGCGCGTGCGGCCACACGCGCTTCACCGCGTCGACGAGCGCGCAGTTCACCGATTCGAAGCCGTAGCACACGTGCTCGACCGCGAACCGGGCCAGAAACCGTTCGAGCGCCGCGACGTCGCGCCGGATCACGTGCAGCGCCGGATACGAATCGAGCGCGACCTCGCAGCGGTCGCAGCCTTCCGGCAAGAACAGCGCCACCTGGCCGCCGATCGCGAACAGGAAGCCGAGGTGCGACGACGCATTCGGGATGTGATAGCCGCGGCTGTTCAGCAGATACGCGAGATCGTCCGACGCGCAGGTGAAGAACGCCGTCCTGCCGTCGGCCGCGCCGGTATGCGCGGCGAGCCGGCGGTTCAGCGCGTCGAGGTTCTGCGCGACGCTCGCGCCGGTCATCGCGGCCGGAATCTCGAAGATCGGCCGCTCGACGTTCCAGCCCGGCAGCGCGATCGCGCGATCGATCTCGCGGTCGGCGAGGCTCGCCCAGTCGAGCGACGCGGCCCGTGTCTGCTCGAACAGCCGGTCGCGCTGCGCGACGCTGATCCGCCGCGCGTCGTAGCCGACCCGCGCGAGCCGGCTCGCGTGCGCGAGCAGCCAGTCGGCCATCGCCTGCCAGATCGTCACGTCGATGCCGAGCTTCTCGACGCGCACGCGCGCCGGATCGCACTGCTCGTCGGCCTGGAAGTGATAGCGGCCGTCGACGAACAGCACGAACGGCGGCAGATCGAGCGCCTGCGCGGTCGCCGCGCTCAGAAAGATTCCGCAGCCGGCCGATCCGTCGAAACCGGACACCGCGTAGCGCGGGTTGTTGCCGCGCGGCAGGTATTCGGTCACGTATTCGTCCTGCGACGTGATCACCACCGCGTCGAGCCGCGCGGCATCGAGCAGGCGCGACAGGCCGGCCTGCGTGTCGGCGACGGACGCGTCGTACGGGGGAAGGCCGGAGAAGCTGTATTTCAGTCGATCGATCATCGGATGCCCGTTATTCGTTGCTGTCGGCGGCCGGAAGCATGTCGCGGCGTCGCGCCTGCCTGACGCGACACGTCGCCGCGGTTCAGGTCACGCACGGCACGACGCGCGGCCGCGGCCGCGCCGCCGTTCAGGCGGCAGGCCCACGGTAAAATTTTTGTCTCACTTAACTTTGTTTGATGCGCGACAGAATCTAGAGCACGCTGAAATCGAGGTCAAGCCAAAATTTTCGTAGCACTAAAATCGGCGCCCTGCCCGCGGATCCCGGCACAACGCCAATTCGGCCGGCGACGCCGCGCGGTACAATGCGCCGGCCCAGCCGCCGCCCCGCCCCGGCGGCCGCTTAGCCCCTTCGCCCGCGTCCCGACTCGTTGCCACACGAAAGAGATTCATGGATTCAGACCTCATGCGTATCGGCCAGCGCATTCGCCGCCTGCGCCGGGAAGCGAAGAAGACGCTGCTGGAAGTCGCGTCCGAAGCGAAACTGTCGGTGGGGTTCCTGTCGCAGGTCGAGCGTCATCTGACGGGCATCTCGCTGTCGTCGCTCGTCAACGTCGCGAAGGCGCTGGGCGTGCCGCTCGGCGCGCTGATCGACCAGCCGCGCCAGGCGCAGCCCGATTCGCACGAGGGCAGCCGCCGGCCGTACGCGCTCGACGCCGCGTCGCAGTGGTACGAGCGGCTGTCCACCACGTTCGACGGCAGCCAGATCAACGCGCTCAAGGTGCAGATGCTGGAAGGCTACCGGTCCGAATGGGTCGCGCACGGCGGCGACGAATTCGTGTACGTGCTGGCCGGCCGCGTCTGCTACACGGTCGGCAAGAAGCATTACCCGCTGACGGCCGGCGACTCGCTGCACTTCGACGCGCGCAAGCGCCATCGCGTGGCCAACGTCGGCGACGGGCCGGCCGAGCTGATCACCGTCAGCACGCTGCCGCTGTTCGACGACAGCGGTGCGGAATGCGTGCCCGCGACGACGGATATCGGGCAGCCGGCCGCTAGCGCGCCGCGCGTGCGCCGCCGCGCGCCGGCTCCCGAACGGAATGGCCGCGACGCCGCCGCGGCACGGCCGTCGAGGGCCGGCGCAGCCGAAAGGAAGGGGACGGCGAAGGCGCGCGCTGCCGCCGGCAAACGCCCGGCGGCCGCGACCCCGGCACGCAGGAAGAAACCGTAACGGCCGACGGGCGCGCACGCCCTGCGCGCTGTTCCGCGCCGCCTACTCGCCGATCGCGAGCGCCTGCGCGACAGCCTGGATCCGCGCGCGGTGCACGGCATCCTTGATCTTCTCCGTGTCGCTGCCGATGCCGCGCGCGATCGCGCCGGCATCGACGCTGCGCGCCGCCGCGAGCGCGACGCGCAGCCGCTCGGCCTGCGGGTACGGCTGCGCCTCGAGCCCGAGCCGGCCGCGCGCATCCGATTCGCAAGCCTGCAGCAGCTCGGCGAAGCGCGCCGGCTTGCGCAGCGCGTCGCTGCGCTCGAAGAGCCGCACCAGCGCGGCCGCGCCCATTTCCATCACGCGATGCAGGTTGCCGTGCTCGCGCGCGACCACCAGCGCGAGATCGCGGCATTCGTTCGGCACGCGCAGCCGCTCGCACAACGGCTTGAGCAGTTCGACGCTGCGGCCTTCGTGGCCGACGTGGCGCGGCAGCACGTCCGCGGGCGTCGTTCCCTTGCCGAGATCGTGCGTGAGCGCCGCGAAGCGCACCGCCAGCGAATAGCCCTGCTTCGCCGCGTAGTCGACCACCATCATCACGTGCACGCCGGTGTCGACTTCCGGGTGGTAATCGGCGCGCTGCGGCACGCCCCACAGCGCGTCGACCTCGGGCAGGATGCGCGCGAGCGCGCCGCAGTCGCGCAGCACCGCGAACATCCGCGACGGCTTCGCCTCCATCAGCCCGCGCGCGATTTCCTGCCAAACGCGCTCGGGCACGAGCGCATCGACCTCGCCCGCGTCGACCATGCGCCGCATCAGCGCGAGCGTTTCGTCCGCGACCGTGAAATCCGCGAACCGCGCGGCAAAGCGCGCGATGCGCAGGATCCGCACCGGATCCTCGACGAACGCGTCGCTCACGTGCCGGAACACGCGCGCGCGCAGGTCGGCCTGCCCGTCGAACGGGTCGATCACCGGGCCGACCAGCGCGCCATCCGGGCTCACCTCGCGCGCCATCGCGTTGATCGTCAGGTCGCGCCGCGCGAGATCCTCGTCGAGCGTCACGTCCGGCGCGTAATGGAACTGGAAGCCGTGATAGCCGGCCGCCGTCTTGCGCTCGGTGCGCGCCAGCGCGTATTCCTCCTGCGTCCGCGGATGCAGGAACACCGGGAAATCCTTGCCGACCGGCCGGAAGCCCTGCGCGGTCATCTGCTCGGGCGTCGCGCCGACCACCACGTAGTCGCGGTCCTGCACCGACACGCCGAGCAATTCGTCGCGGATCGCTCCGCCTACTGCGTAGATGTTCATCACTGGGGCTCGTATTCGGCGATCACGTTGGTTTCGCGGCGCGCACCGTCGATCCACTGCCGCACCGCCGGCAGCGCCGTCACGCGCGCCGCATAGCCGGCGGCTTCCGGCGACAGCGCCGGCGCGTACGTGTTGAAGCGCATCACGACGGGCGCGTACATCGCGTCGGCAATGCCGAATTCGCCGAACAGGAACGGCCCGCCCGACGCCTCGATGCATTCGCTCCACAGCGCGTCGATGCGTGCGACGTCGGCGAGCGCTTCCGGCGTCGCGCCGCGCCCCGGCATCGACGCGCGGATGCTCATGCCCATCTGCGTGCGCAGCGCCGCGAAGCCCGAATGCATCTCGGCGGATATGCAGCGCGCATGCGCGCGCGCGAGCGGGTCGGCCGGCCACATCGGGAATTGCGGATAGCGCTCGGCGAGCGTCTCGGCGATCGCGAGCGAATCCCAGATCGCCGAGCCGTGATCGTCGACGAGGCACGGCACCTTGCCGGTCGGCGAGTATTCGCGGATGCGCGCGGCCGTGTCGTCGCGACGCAGCTCGACCACGATCTCGTCGAACGGGATGCCGAAATGCACGAGCAGCAGCCACGGCCGCATCGACCACGACGAGTAGTTCTTGTCTCCAATGACGAGCTTCATGACGGGGTTCCCGAAAACGCGAAAAAGGAAAAGAAAGGGGCCGGCCGACGTTGCCCGGCGCGCGGGCTAACGACGCGAGCGGAACCAGTCGAACCGCGAGCGTTCCGTCGCTTCGCCGAGATACGCGGGCGCGATGCTTTCGAGACTCGCGGGCGAGAGCCCGAGTTCCGGCGCGAGCGGCCCCGACAGCACGTTCGGCACCGACATCGTCGCGAGATTGTCGCGCGTGAGCACCGGCTCGCCCGGCAGGCATTCGAACACGCTTGCCTGCAGCCGCGCAAGCGCGTCGGGCAGCCGCACGATGCGTGCCTGCCGGCCGACCAGCGTGCCGCAGTAGCGCACCAGTTGCTCGAGCGTGTAGACGGTCGGGCCGCCGAGCTCGTAGGTCTTGCCGTGCGCGCCCGCGAGATCGAGCGTGTTGACGAACGCGCGCACGACGTCGCCGACGAACACCGGCTGGAAGCGCGCGTCGGGCATCGCGAGCGGCAGCACGGGCACCGTGCGCTGCAGGGTCGCGAACGTATTGAGGAAGGCGTCGCCCGGGCCGAACACGACCGACGGACGGAAGATCGTCAGCGCGAGCGAATCGGTGGCCGCGATCGCATGCAGCGCGGCTTCGCCGTCGCCCTTCGAGCGCTGGTACATGCTCGCGCCGTGCGAATCGGCGCCGAGCGCGCTCATGTGCAGCAGACGCCGCACGCCGGCCTCGGTGCAGGCCGTCGCGAGCGCGGCCGGCAGCGCGACGTGCGCGCGCTCGAAGCCCGGCCCGTACGGCGTGCCGCGCCCGCCGTGCAGCACGCCGACCAGGTTGATCGCCGCGTGCGCGCCGGCGACGAAGCGCGCGAGCGTGCGCGTGTCGAGCGCGTCGAGCTCGACGATGTCGACCGGCAGCATCTGCAGGTGGCGCGCGTGGTCGCGCCGCCGCGTGCCGATCCGCACGTGCTTGCCGGCGTCGATCAGCGCATTGACGAGCCGGCTGCCGATGAAGCCGGTGCCGCCCAGCAGCGCGACGGTCTGGCGATCCATGATGTGGGCCTCGAAAGAACACTGCCGCGTCTCGCGCGGCAGTTCATGTATCAGGGCGAGATCATGCCTAGACGCTTCTTCAACGACTGCGGTTTGCCCTCGAAGAGCGCCGCGTAGTAGACGGTGTTCGACAGTACGTTCTTCACGTAGTCGCGCGTCTCGTTGAACGGAATCGTCTCCGCGAAGATCGCGCCTTCGACCGGCTGCGTCAACACCTGGCGCCACTGGCGCGGCCGGCCCGGGCCCGCGTTGTAGCCGGCGGTGGCGAGCACCGGCGAGCTGTCGAAGTTGTTGTAGATGTCCGCGAGATACCAGGTGCCGAGCTGGATGTTGGTGTCGATGTCGTGCATCTGCGCACGCGAGATCGTGCCCATGCCGAGCTTCTTCGCGACCATCTGGGCCGTCGCCGGCATCAGCTGCATCAGGCCGCCCGCGCCGACCGACGAACGCGCGCTGATGATGAAGCGCGATTCCTGGCGGATCAGCCCGTACGCCCACTCGACGTCGAGGCCCGTCGACTGCGCGTAGCGCTCGACGGTCGTGCGGTACGGCGACGGATAGCGCAGCGTGAAGTCGTGCTCGGCCTTCGTGCGGTCGGCCGTGTTGACCGTGCGGTCGAGCAGCTCGACGCGCTTGCCGTATTCGGCGGCCGCGAGCAGTTGGCGATCGGTCATCCCGCGCAGCGGCCAGTTCCATTCGCGATTGCCTTCGAGGCGCAGGTTCAGCGCATAGAAGCGCTGCGCGAGCGCGAAGCCCGGGATCTTGCTCATCGCGTCGATCTCGGCGTCGCTCACCTTCGTGCGCGGCGGAATCGTCGTGCGCTGGCCGAGCTCCTCGCCGGCCAACTGCCCGTAGAAGTTGAACTGGCCGGCCACCTGCTCGAATTCCTGGTTCGCCTGCAGCGTGTCGCCGCTCTGCTTGAGCGCGCGCGCATGCCAGTAGATCCACGCCGGATCGTTGCGCAGCGACGGCGGCATCTGCTCGATCGACCAGCGCACCATCGGCCAGTTGCCGGCGAGCAGCGCGGCGCGCGTGCGCCATTCGTAGCCCGGGTTCGACAGCGGCGCGTTCGCCGATTTCGCATACCAGACCGAGGCCATCGGCGAGCGCTTGATCGCGCCCTGGTAGCCGATCGCGCCCCACGCGATCGCCTGTTCCTGCTTGGTCAGCGACGGCGCGACCGTCGTCAGCATCCCGGCGGCCGCGTCCGGATCGTTGCGCGCCATGCGGCCGAGCGCGATCAGCGCGAGCTGATGCGACGCGGCGTCGGGCCCGACGCCGCGCGCGAGATACAGCGGCGGCGCGCTCGTCGCCTGGTCGAAGCCGGCCGGGCGCGGGCCGAGCGCGTCGACGATCTTGCCGCCGAGCGTCGTGTAGTTCTGCTCGTACGCGAGGCGCGCCTGCTGCCACACGTCGTCGCTCGTGAACTGCTGGTTGACGGCGAGCGCGGTGATCAGGTCGACGCACGCGTCGCCGTAGTTCTTCGGCTCGACGAGCAGCGCGCGCGCCGCGTCGGCGACGTTCTCGTTGCGCGCCGCGCGCGATTCGAGCGCATAGCACTTGACCTGCGTGTCGTCGTCGAGCACGAAGCGCTTGTACTGGTCGTCGAAATTGCGCCAGTCGTGACGCGCGCCGAGCACGAGCAGGTAGTCGTTGCGCAGGCGATCGGCGATCGCCTGCCCGTCGTAGCGCTGCAGGAACGACTGCACGGGCGCGTCCGGCGCATCGACGCGCGCGCGGCCCGTCGAATCGAACAACTGCGGCTTGATCTGGAAATACTCGACGTAGGACGGAACCGGATAGTTCGGGATCATCGACGCAAGCTGCGCGGCCTTCGCGGCGTCGTTGCGGCGTGCGGCTTCGCGAAGCTGCACGAAGATCTGGTCATCCCCGGGGAGCGTGTCGTCGTTCGGTGCGGCGCATGCGGCCGTGCCCGCGACGAGCGCGGCGGCCGAAAGCGTCAGCGCGAGCGCGCGATATACTCGGAAAAGGCTGTTCGACATCGTTTTGAATGGAGCACGAAGTGAGCGAAAGCATAGCACGCAACCCTGTGCCGAACCCGAAGGTTGCGCTGCGCAAAACGCTGTCCGGCGCCCGTCGCGACGCCGCGTCGCAACCCGCCGCGAACGCCGCGCTCGACGCGCGGCTGCGCGCGCTGCTCGACCGTCTGGCGCCGCGCACGGTCGGGTTCTACTGGCCGCTGCCGGGCGAATTCGATGCGCGCGACGCGGTGCTCGCATGGTGCGCGGCGGGCGCCGGCCGGCGCGCCGCGCTGCCGGTGATCGGCGAGCGTCACACGCCGCTCGCGTTCCACGCGTGGGATGCGCGCACGCCGATGCGCGAAGGCCATCACCGGATTCCCGAACCGGCGTCGGGAATCGTCGTCGTGCCCGATCTTTTGCTGATTCCCTGCGTGGGATTCGATCTTCAGCGCTACCGGCTCGGCTACGGCGGCGGCTACTACGACCGCACGCTCGCCGCGTGGCCGGGCGACGCGCTGCCCGTGACGGTCGGCATCGCGTACGAAGCATGCCGCGTCGATGCGCTGCCGGCCGAAGCGCACGATCTCGCGCTGCGCTGGATCGTCACCGACGGCGCGCTTTACCCGGGCGCCGGATAATGCCGCGCGCGGCGCCGCGATCGTCGCCATGCGCCCGTGAGCGCATCGCCGCGCGCGCCGCTTTGCGCCGGCGCCTACAGCGACGCCGCCGCGCGCGCGGCCGTGTCGTAGAGGCCCGAAGCGTGGCGCAGCAACTGCGCCGCGTCGCCGATCTGCTCGTTGGTGAGGCCGCTGTCCTTCAGCGTCTCGATCAGGCAGTGCTCGCGCACCTCGCGGTATTTCAGGCACAGCTCGCGGCCCGCGTCGGTCGCGAAGAAGAACACTTCCTTGCCGCTCTTCTCGCTCTTCACATAGCCGCGGGCGATCAGTTTTTTCAGCGCATAGGTCGCGACGTGCGTATCCTCGATATTGAGCACGAAGCAGATGTCGGCGAGCTTCTTCTTGCGTTCGCGATGGCTGACGTGATGCAGCAGCGAGACCTCGACCGCCGTCATGTCCTTCGCGCCCGCCGCCGACATGCAGCGCACCATCCAGCGGTTGAACGCGTTGCCGGCCATGATGAGCCCGTATTCGAGCTCCGACAGCTCCGCGCTCGATTCGGAAACGAGGTGTTCGGATGACACGATCTTGGTCGCAGGACGCTTCATGGAAAGGCGGCGCAAGCCGGATGACAGGATGTGCCCGAGTGTACGCCAGAAGCCCCGGCCGACGAGCTAGGCGAAAACGCTTATTGAGAAGTTGTCGATATTTTATTGACAATGTGCGCTAACATTGCCGTCCGAACCGTGCCAGTCCGATGACGCAACCCCGCATTTATCCGCTCGGCGATGCCGCCCTCGTCTGCGAGGTGCCGCCGCCCGCCACGCTCGATTGCCAGCGCCGCGTCTGGGCCGTGGCGGAGGCCGCGCGCGCATGGCCCGACGTGATCGACGTCGTCCCCGGCATGAACAACCTGACCATCGTGTTCGACGCGCTCGCCGCGACGGCCGACTCGCTCACGCCCGCGCTGCGCGACGCGTGGGAGACGGCCGACGTCGAGCACGCCGACGGCCGCGAGGTCGAGATTCCGGTCGAATACGGCGGGGCCGCCGGCCCCGACCTGGCCGCCGTCGCCGCGCACACGGGCCTGTCGGCCGATGAAGTCGTCGCGCGCCACGCGGGCGGCGCCTACGTCGTGTTCTTCGTCGGCTTCCAGCCGGGCTTCGCGTATCTGGGCGGCCTCGACGCGTCGCTGCACACGCCGCGCCGCGCGGCGCCGCGGCTCGAGGTGCCGGCCGGCTCGGTCGGCATCGGCGGCGCGCAGACGGGCATCTACCCGGCCACGTCGCCCGGCGGCTGGCAGTTGATCGGCCGCACGTCGCAGGTGCTGTTCGATCCGGCGCGGCCGCAGCCGACGCTGCTGCTGCCCGGCGACCGCGTACGCTTCACCATCGCCGGAGTCCACACACGATGACCCAGAGCAACGCACCGGGCACCATCGAAGTCGTGCGGGCCGGGCCGCTGTCGACCGTGCAGGATCTCGGGCGCCGCGGCATGCGCCATCTCGGCGTCGCGCAGGGCGGCGCGCTCGACGGCCTCGCGCTCGAGGTCGGCAACCGGCTCGTCGGCAACCGCCCCGACGCCGCGGCCGTCGAAATCACGATCGGCCCCGCCGCGTTCCGCTTCCCGCGCGCCACGCGCATCGCGATCACCGGCACCGAATTCGGCGCGACGCTCGACGGCAAGCCCGTGCACGCGTGGTGGAGCCTGCCGGTCGACGCCGGGCAGACGCTCGTGCTGCCGGCCGCGAAACGCGGGATGCGCGGCTACCTGTGCATCGCGGGCGGCATCGACGTGCTGCCGATGCTCGGCTCGCGCAGCACCGATCTCGCGTCGCGCTTCGGCGGCCTCGGCGGCCGCGCGCTGCGCGACGGCGATCGCCTGCCGGTCGGCGTGCCGCCGGCCGGCGCGGGCTGCCTGGCGCCCGATGCGCCCGAATTCGGCGTGAAGGCGCCCGCGTGGTGCGCGTTCGTGCGGGTCGACGAGCCGCCGCGCCGTCACCGCCCCGCGCACGCGCCGTGGGCGATGCCCGTGCGCGTGCTGCCGGGCCCCGACTACGCGTCGTTCGCGGCCGATGCGCAGCAGGCGTTCTGGGACGAGGAATGGCTCGTCACCGCGAACAGCAACCGGATGGGCTATCGCCTCGCCGGCGCCGAGCTCGCGCGCGAGCGGCCGGTCGAGCTGCTGTCGCACGCGGTACTGCCCGGCACGGTCCAGGTGCCGCCGAACGGCCAGCCGATCGTGCTGATGCACGACGCGCAGACCACCGGCGGCTACCCGAAGATCGGCACGGTGATCCGCGCCGATCTGTGGAAGCTCGCGCAGGCGCGGCTCAACCTGCCGATCCGCTTCGTGCGCACGACGCCCGGTGCCGCGCGTGCCGCCCTCGTCGCGGAACGGGCGTACCTGCGGCAGATCGACGTCGCGATCGAAATGCGCGAGGAGGCGCGCCGCCGCGCCGGATCGCGCGCGGCGTGACAATGGCGGAAGCAGCAGCGAAAGACGCGCCACGCAACCAGTGGACGAGGAACATATGGAAATCGATCTGAATGCCGATCTCGGCGAAGGATGCGGATCGGACGAGGCGCTGCTCGACCTCGTCACGTCGGCGAACATCGCATGCGGCTGGCATGCAGGCGGCGCGAACGCGATGCGCGACTGCGTGCGCTGGGCCGTGCGCAAGGGCGTGTCGATCGGCGCGCACCCGAGCTTTCACGATCCGGAGAATTTCGGCCGCAAGGAAATGCAGCTGCCGGCCGGCGACATCTATGCGGGCGTGCTGTACCAGCTCGGCGCGCTGTCGGCGATCGCGCAGGCCGAGGGCGGGCGCATCGCGCACGTGAAGCCGCACGGCGCGCTGTACAACCAGGCCGCGCGCGACCCGATGATCGCCGACGCCGTGGTGTCCGCGATCCACGATTTCGATCCGTCGCTCGCGGTGTTCGGCCTCGCGAATAGCGTGTTCATCGCGGCCGCGCGGCATGCGGGGCTCGCGGCGGTGGAAGAGGTGTTCGCCGATCGCGGCTACCGCGCGGACGGTTCGCTGGTGCCGCGCAGTCAGCCCGGCGCGCTGATCGACGACGAAGACGCGGTGCTCGCGCGCACGCTCGACATGGTGCGCAACCGGCAGGTGCGCGCGTTGAGCGGCGAGTGGGTGCCGCTCAATGCGCAGACCGTCTGCCTGCATGGCGACGGGCCGCATGCGCTGGCGTTCGCGAAGCGGATCCGCGCGGCGCTCGAGGCCGCCGGTGTCGACGTCGTGGCGCCCGGCGCACTGCAGGCCGACGAACGCGCGTAACGAAGCATTCGCGTATTCGGCGTATTCGGCACATTGCCGCGGGCCGCACGTGTTCGTCGAGGCAAAGAAAAAAGCGCCCTCGCGGCGCTTTTCCGTTGGTGCAATCGCCGCGGCTTCGCCGTCTGTCGATTCCCCCCCCGAAACCGTCTTTCGACGGTGACCGGAAAAATATTCCGGATTAAAAAACGTCCGCCGCCGCCCGATCACTGCCTTCCCCGGTCAGACGACGGAACGTCGCTTATGTGCAAGTCGGCCCGCATGCATGTGTTGTAGACGACGTTGGCCCCGCCGTGCATGCAGACTCTCCGCGGCCGGCACGTGCTTCACGTGCCGGCGACGCTCACCCCGCGCTTTATTTCTGCTACCCCGTAGAACTTATCTATTCTTTTCATTTTTTCAACTTGTGGGATGAAGAATAGAGATCGGCCGAACGGGATGTCAATCGTTTTAAACGCTATTTTCCGACGATTCAAGGGTTTTCCTTATCGGCCGACGCCACCGCGCCGGCGCGTCGCGCGGCGCGCGAGTCGTCGATCAAACAGGGGATGATCACGGCGGGCAGCCGGGCGCGATCAGTTCGCGTCGACCCGGTATCCTTGCTGGCGCAACAATTCGAGCACGCCGCGCGGGCCGCCCAGATGCAGCGCGCCGATCGCGACGAACAGCGGCCGGTTCGGCGCGGCGATTGCCGTCATCCGTGCAACGAAGCGCCGGTTGCGCTCGTACACGATCTTGTTGTCGAGCGACGCCGACAACGCCTTCGAACGCGCGAGCCGTTCGCTCTTCGCGACGGCCCACGCCGAGATCGCATCGGCGTCGCCAATTCGCCACAGCCGGTGCAGCGCCTTGATGTCGTCGGCGTTCTGCGCGGGCGTCTGCACCATGTCCTGCGCGAGCATCTCGCGCTGCTCCGCGAGCGTCAGCCCGGTGAACGCGCGCATCTGCTCGGCGAGCGTCTCGAGCCCGATCACGCGGCCGCCCTTCTTCCTCAGGAACACGTTCTGCAGCTGCGCCTCGGTGCCGTATTCGGTCTGCAGGCCGGCCGACAGCGAATCGTAGGTCTCGACGACGAGCGCCGCGAGCCACGGCCGCATCTTGCGGATCTCGGCGAGCGCGGCCGGGTTGCCGCGCAGGCGCGCCGCGAGCCGCTGCCACAGCGGCTCGGGCAGCAGGCGCTGCAGGCACGGATAGCGGCACACGCCGTACTTCGACACGTCGTCCTGCGATTCGAGCAGATCGTCGGGCGACAGCTCGAGCGCGAGCGTCGGCGACGCGGCGAGCGCCGCGAGGATGGGCGGCCGGAACGGCTGCGCGCTCGGGTAGTCGGACGGATCGCCCGTGTGCAGCGTGCCGAGCACGTAGAGCGTGACCTTGCCCCTGGTCGCGACGTAGAACGGCATGCGTGCCGGCTGCACACGCACGGTGCCGCGCGACACCGTGCCGTCGGACACGGCCGGCGCATGGAAGCCCGGCAGGCTCATGCCGGGCGGCGGAACCTGCGACGGATGAATCGGCGCGGTCGCCGGCGCACGCCCTTCGGCGCGCGCCGGTTCGACGGGGGCCACGACGCTGGCCGCCACGCACGCGCCGGCCAGCGCCGCGCCCGTGACGGTACGCACGCTCCAGCGCCGCGCGTCGCGGTACGCGCGCATTGCGCGCGCGCCGCCTGCCCCCGCACGGCGCGCGCCGGACACGCGCGCCGCCAACGCTTCAGGCATTCGCCTCCCCGACTTCCTCGGCGCGATGGCAGGCCACGCGCCGGCCGTCCACTTCGCGCAGTTGCGGCTCCTCGACGCGGCACCGCTCGATCGCGTACGGGCAGCGCTGATGGAACGCGCAGCCCGACGGCGGATTGAGCGGCGACGGCAGTTCGCCCTGCAGCTTGATCTGCACGCGGCGGTCTTCCTCGAAGATCGCCGGCGTCGCCGACATCAGCGCCTGCGTGTACGGATGGCGCGGCCGTGCGTAGATCGTCGCCTTGTCGCCGAGCTCGGCGACGCTGCCGAAGTACATGACCATCACGTCGTCCGCGACGTGCTCGACCACCGACAGGTTGTGCGAGATGAACACGTAGCTCGTCTTGAACTGCTCCTGCAGATCCATGAACAGATTCAGGATCTGCGCCTGGATCGACACGTCGAGCGCGGACACCGGCTCGTCGGCGACGACGATGCGCGGATCGAGGATCATCGCGCGCGCGATCGCGACCCGCTGGCGCTGGCCGCCGGAGAACATGTGCGGATAGCGCTTCGCGTGCTCGGGCCGCAGGCCGACCGTGCGCATGATCTGCGCGACGCGCGCGGCGCGCTCGGCGGCCGTCAGGTTCGCGTTGATCTCGAGCGGCTCGGCGAGCGTCTGCTCGACGGTCTTGCGCGGGTTCAGCGACGCGAACGGATTCTGGAACACCATCTGCACGCGGCGGCGCAGGTCGGCGACCGTGTCGCGGCTCGCGCCGGCCACGTTCTTGCCGTCGATCACGAGGCTGCCCGCGGTAGGCGCCTCGATCATCGTGAGCTGGCGCGCGAGCGTCGACTTCCCGCAGCCCGACTCGCCGACGACGGCAAGCGTCTTGCCGCGCTTGAGCGAGAACGACACGCCGTTCAGCGCCTTCACCGTGCCCTGGCCGAACATCCCGCGCTTCACCGTGTAGTGTTTCGCGAGTCCGTCGGCCACCAGTACCGCTTCCTCGTCGTGCGGCGTGGCACGGACTTCTTGATTTACATTCATCGTGAACTCCTGTCGACCGGAGTTTGCGCTTTAGCGCTTACTCCGGCCCCATGCAAAGCCGTCAGGTCGAGGTTCGAAACATTGAGCGGCTTGATGCAGCGCGCGCGCATCGCATCGTTGGCCGGCACCAGCGTGTCGAGCGCCGGCCGCGCCTTGCGGCAATCGTCGACGACGTACTTGCAGCGCGGCGCGAACAGGCACCCGGACGGGCGATCATCGCGGCCCGGCACCATGCCGGGCAATGCGGCAAGGCGACGCGCCCCCTGATTGTGCTCGGGAATCGCCGCGAGCAGCGCTTCGGTGTACGGATGATGCGGCGCGCGGAAGATGTCGGGCACGCGGTTGGTCTCGATGATCTCGCCCGCGTACATCACCGCGACGCGATGCGCGAC
Organism: Burkholderia anthinoferrum; assembly: GCF_002925705.1. Lineage (NCBI taxonomy): Bacteria > Pseudomonadati > Pseudomonadota > Betaproteobacteria > Burkholderiales > Burkholderiaceae > Burkholderia > Burkholderia anthinoferrum. Next base: position 72,051 of record NZ_LFZP01000004.1, on the reverse strand, counting down.
CTCCGACACCACGGCCAGATCGTGCGAGATCAGCACGAGCGCCATCCCGCGTTCCTTCTGCAGCTTCACGAGCAGATCCATGATCTGCGCCTGGATCGTCACGTCGAGCGCGGTGGTCGGCTCGTCGGCGATCAGCAGCTTCGGGTTGCACGCGACGGCCATCGCGATCATCACGCGCTGGTTCATCCCGCCCGACATCTGGTGCGGGAACGACGCGATGCGGTTCTTCGCATCGGGAATGCCGACCTGGTCGAGCAGCTCGAGCGCGCGCCGGTGCAGCGCGTCGCCGCGCAGCCCTTCGTGCAGCTTCAGCACTTCCTTGATCTGGTAGCCGACCGTGTAGCTCGGGTTCAGGCTCGTCAGCGCGTCCTGGAACACCATCGCGATGTCCTTGCCGACGATCCTGCGGCGCGCCTTCGGCGACGCCTTCAGGAGATCCACGCCGTTGAACGTGACCTCGTCGGCCGTCACCTTGCCGGGCGCGTCGATCAGGCCCATCAGCGCCATCATCGTCACGCTCTTGCCCGAGCCCGATTCGCCGACGACGCCCACCACCTCGCCCGGCGCGACCGACAGGTTGATCCGGTCGACCGCGGGCAGGCCGTTGAAATTCACCGCGAGATTGCGGATGGTCAGAAGATTCTGGCTGCTCATGTTCACGCCATCCGTTTCAGTTTGGGATCGAGCGCGTCGCGCAGCCCGTCGCCGAGCAGGTTGATCGCGAGCACCGAAATCAGGATCGACAGGCCGGGCATCGTCACGATCCACCATGCGTTGTCGATGTAGTCGCGCGCGGAGGCCAGCATCGCGCCCCACTCGGCGGTCGGCGGCTGCACGCCGAGGCCGAGAAAGCCGAGCGCGGCCGCGTCGAGAATCGCCGACGAGAAGCCGAGCGTCGCCTGCACGATCAGCGGCGCCGTGCAGTTCGGCAGCACCTGCGAGAACATCAGGCGCAGCGTGCCGGCGCCGGCCACGCGCGACGCGGTCACGTATTCCTTCTGCAACTCGCCGAGCGCCGACGCGCGCGTGAGGCGCACGTAGGCCGGCAGCGCGACGATCGCGATCGCGAACATCGTGTTGGTGAGGCCCGGGCCAATGATCGCGACGACCGCGACCGCGAGCAGCAGCGACGGCAGCGCGAGCAGCACGTCCATGATGCGCATCACCGGCGTGTCGGCCCACTTCTGGAAGAACGCGGCGACGAGCCCGAGCACGATGCCGGGAATCAGCGCGAGCACGACCGACACGAAGCCGATCCAGAACGACATCCGCGCGCCGAACATCAGCCGCGAAAGGATGTCGCGGCCCGCTTCGTCGGTGCCGAGGATGAATTGCCAGTTGCCGCCGGCGAGCCACGCGGGCGGAATCTTCACGTAGTCGCGATATTGCTCGACCGGGCTGTGCGGCGCGATCAGCGGCGCGAGCAGCGCGACTGCGATCAGCACGATCACGACGATGCCCGCGCCGACGGCGCCGCGGTTGCGCGAGAAGTTGGCCCAGAACTCGCGCAGCGCGAGCGCACGGCCGCCGGCCGGCGCGGATTCGGTCGGCAGGGTATTTTGCAGATTGCTCATGGAATTACCTCGTGTGGCGGATGCGCGGATTCAGCACGCCGTACAGCAGGTCGACGACCAGGTTCACGACGATCACGAGCGTCGCGATCAGCAGGATGCCGCCCTGGACGACCGGATAGTCGCGGCGGCCGATCGCGTCGATCAGCCACTTGCCGACGCCGGGCCACGAAAAGAGCGTCTCGGTCAGCACGGCGCCAGCAAGCAGCGTGCCGATCTGCAGGCCGATCACGGTGACGACCGGAATCAGCGCATTGCGCAGCGCATGCACGACGACCACGCGCACGGGCGACAGCCCCTTCGCGCGAGCCGTGCGGATGTAGTCCTCGCGCAGCACTTCGAGCATCGACGAGCGCGTCATCCGCGCGATCACCGCGAGCGGGATCGTGCCGAGCACGATCGCGGGCAGGATCAGGTGGCTCACCGCCGACTTGAACGCGCCTTCGTCCGGCGCGAGCAGCGCGTCGATCAGCATGAAGCCGGTCGGGTGCGGGAAATCGTATTCGACCGCGATGCGCCCCGACACGGGCGTCCAGCCGAGCGTCGACGAAAACACCATGATGAGGATCAGCCCCCACCAGAAGATCGGCATCGAATAGCCGGTGAGCGCGGTGCCCATCACGCCGTGATCGATGACCGAGCCGCGCCGCAGCGCGGCGATCACGCCGGCCGGCAGCCCGACCGCGAGGGCGAACACGAGCGCGCACAGCGACAGTTCGACGGTCGCCGGGAAGCGCGCGAAGAATTCGCCCGCGACGCTCGTGTTGGTGATGATCGACATGCCGAGGTCGCCGTGCAGCGCCCGGCCGATGTAGTGCAGATACTGCAGCGGCAGCGGCTGGTCGAGCCCGAGGCGTTTCATCGCCTCCGCATGCATCGCGGGATCGACGCCGCGCTCGCCCATCATCACTTCGATGGGGTCGCCCGGTATCAGGTGAATCAGCGCAAACGCCAGGATGGTGATGCCGATGAAGGTCGGGATCACCATCCCCACGCGGCGCAACACGAATCTGAACATGATGCGTCTCGTATTTTCTTGTGGGAAATGTGCGACCGGCGACGAGGGGCTTCTGGCCCCTCGCCGCCGGATGATTTCAAGCCGGTTTTCTCAATGACGACAGCTTACGCCAGCCCCGTTACTTCACGCTGACACCGTCGAAACGCGCATAGCCGAGCGGCTCGATACGCATGTCGACCACGTTCTTGCGCACCGGCTGGTAGACCGTCGAGTTCGCGATCGGCGAGAACGGCAGCTGTTGCGCGAAGATCTGCTGCGCCTGCGTGTAGAGCTTCGTGCGCGCATCCTGGCCCGTCGTCGTGCGGCCCTTCTGGATCAGCTCGTCGAACGGCTTGTAGCACCAGTGCGAGAAGTTGTTGCCCTTGATCGCCTCGCAGCCGAGCAGCGTGCCGAGCCAGTTGTCCGGATCGCCGTTGTCGCCCGTCCAGCCGATCAGCATCGTGTCCTGCTCGCCCGCGTGCGCGCGCTTGATGTACTCGCCCCACTCGTACGTGACGATCTTCGCCTTCACGCCGATCTTCGCCCAGTCGGCCTGGATCATCTCGGCCATCAGGCGGGCGTTCGGGTTGTACGCGCGCTGCACCGGCATCGCCCACAGCGTGATCTCGAAACCGTTCGGGAAGCCGGCCTTCGCGAGCAGCGCCTTCGCCTTCGCGGTGTCGTAGGCAGCCATCTTCAGGTTCTTGTCGTACGACCATTGGGTCGGCGGCATCGGCGCGGTCGCGGCCTGACCGGCGCCCTGGTAGACCGAATCGAGGATCGCCTTCTTGTTGATCGCCATGTCGAGCGCCTGACGCACTTCGAGCTTGTCGACCGGCTTGTGCTCGACGTTGTACGCGAGGTAGCCGAGGTTGAAGCCCGGCTGCGACGGCATGTCGATGCCCGAGTCGGCCTTCAGCGTCGCGATGTCGGCCGGGCGCGGATAGCTCATCACCTGGCATTCGTTGCGCTTGATCTTCTGCACGCGCACGCCCGGGTCCGGCGTGATCGAGAAGATCAGCTTCGACAGCTTCACTTCGCCCTTCTTCCAGTAATCAGGATTCCCGTCGAAGCGGATCGTCGCGTCCTTCGTATAGCTGCGGAAGATGAACGGACCCGTGCCGACCGGCTTCTGGTTGATGTCGGCGGCCTTGCCGGCCTTCATCAGCTGGTCGCCGTATTCGGCCGACAGGATCGACGCGAATTCCATCGCCATGTTCTGGATGAACGGCGCGTTCGGCTCGGCCAGCGTGAACTTCACGGTGAACGGATCGACCTTCTCGATCTTCGTGATCAGCTTGTCGAGGCCCATGTCGGTGAAGTACGGGAACGACACCGGGTACGCCTTGCGGAACGCGTTGTTCGGGTCGAGCATGCGCTGGAACGTGAACAGCACGTCGTCCGCATTGAATTCGCGCGTCGGCTTGAAGAAGTCGGTCGTGTGGAACTTCACGCCATGGCGCAGGTGGAACGTGTACACCTTGCCGTCGGACGAGACGTCCCACTTCTCGGCGAGGCCGGGCTCGACCTTCGTGCCGCCGCGCTCGAATTCGACGAGGCGGTTGTAGACGGTGAACGTGGCGGCGGTGAAATCGACGCCGGTCGTGAATTGCGCGGAATCGAAACCCGCCGGGCTGCCTTCTGAGCAGTAGACGAGCGTTTTGTTCGGGATCTGTGCGAATGCAGAACCCGCGACGCCGAGCGATGCCGCTGCCACGCCTGCCATGGCGGTAACACGCAGGGTGTGCAACAGACGGTTGTATTCCATGTTTCCTCCAGGTCTCCAGATCGGAACCGGTCCCGCCAGGGAGCCGGCGTACGCGGATATTACTTGAGCTATCGATTCTGCAACAAGCTGGAGAAAAAACTCTTCCAGACGCCCGCCGGGTTTTTGCCGATGTTTAGTGTGGGTAAAAAATGCGACAGCGCGCGTGAGCGGCGATTCCGTTCATTTCGCGCGTGTTTCGTTCGGCGACTAAACAATCCGGACGCGAACACGAAGGTGCGGCACGCGATCCTCGTCGTTCGGCCGCCGATCGTTGCGTTTTGCGAAACGATGTAATGACGGGATTCGATCCGTCACGCGCTCACGCCGGCGCATCGAGGTCGGCGCTGCGCGCGGGCACGAACGCGACCGCGACGATCGACAGCGCGATGCCCGCCATCACGTAGTAGGTGGGCGCGAGCGGCGTGCCCGTGACCTTGATCAGCCACGTGACGATGAACTGCCCGAAGCCGCCGAACAGCATCACCGCGACGTTGTACGCGATCGACAGCCCGGTCGAGCGCACGTTGGCCGGGAACAGCTCGGCGATCATCGCGCCGAACGGCCCGTAGTAGCCCGCGAGCGTCACCGACAGCACGGCCTGCACCGCGATCAGCCGCCCGATGCTCGGCGCCGCGTCGAGCCACGCGAACAGCGGATACATCAGCGCGAGCGTCAGCACCAGCGACCACAACGACAGCCCCTTGCGGCCGATGCGGTCCGACCATGCGCCCGCGACCGGCGACAGCACCATCAGCAGCAGGTTGCCCGCGATCACCGCGTAGAACGATTCCGCATAGGGCAGCTTCAGCTGCTTCACCGCGAACGTCGGCAGATAGCTGATCAGCACGTAGATCGTCACGGTGAGCGCGATCACCGAGCCGAGCCCGCACAGCACCTCGCGCGGGTGGCGCGTGAACACTTCGCCGAGCGTCGCGCGGCGCGCGCTTTGCTGCGCATGCAGGAATGCTTCGGAATCCGCGAGATGGCGGCGGATGTAGAAGCCGATCGGGCCGATCACGAGCCCGAGGACGAACGGCACGCGCCAGCCCCAGCTGCGCAGCGCGTCGGGCGACAGCCCGCGCGTGACGGCCGCGCCGACGAGCGCGCCGATCAGCAGCGCGGCCGCCTGGCTCGCCATCTGCCAACTGCCGTAAAAGCCGCGTTTCGAGAACGGCGCGGCCTCGATCAGCAGCGCCGTCGCGCTGCCGAATTCGCCGCCCGCGGAGAAGCCCTGCAGCAGGCGGCCGAGCACGATCAGAAGCGGGCCGCCGATGCCGATCGCCGCATAGGGCGGCGCGATCGCGAGCAGGAAGATGCCGGCCGTCATCAGCAGGATCACGAGCGACAGCGCGGCCTTGCGGCCCGCGCGGTCCGCGTACAGGCCGAACACGATGCCGCCGATCGGACGCATGAAGAATGCGACGCCGAACGTCGCGGTGGTGAGCAGCAGCGACGAGTATTCGCTGGAGGTGGGGAAGAACAGCTCGGCGATCACGACCGTCATGAAGCCGAACACCGTGAAGTCGTACCACTCGAGCGCATTGCCGATCACGGCCGCCACGACGGCACGCCGGTTCAGCGCGCGCTCGGGCCGGGTCGTTTTCGTTGAATTCGCAATCGTCGCCATGCGTGCCTCGTCCTCGTGGATTCGCCGTATCGGGCGGTTCGGCGCGCGGGGTGCCGCGGCGCGCTGGTGTGCAGCGAGTGTAGAAAGCGACGGAACCGTTTTCAAGCATTAAAAAAACGCCCGCCATCGAACGACGGCGGGCGTTTGTGGTTTTCGCCGCATTGCGGCATCGCACGATGCCGCACGGGCCTCAACCCATCTTCGAGAAGGCGCTGCACCAGCCCTTCGCCGACACCTGCTTGCCGGGGAACGCGCCGCACGGGCCCGAAGCCGAGCCCTTCTTGCCCTGGTACAGCATGCAGGCCGCGCAATCCTGGCCTGCGGCGTATTTCGGGTACTTCGTCTTGTCGACCTTCGTGGCATCGGCCTTGTAGCCGAGGGCCACCGCGGTCGGATCGGTTTCCGACAGCATCGGCGCATCGGCCAGTGCTTCGCGCGACAGCGCCAGCGCGGACACGGCACCAATGCTCGTAATCAGGAAACTCCGACGGGATGTTTTCATGGGGGACTCGCTCCAACGTTATCGGTTTGAAAGCCGTTCTGGCGACGGCGTCCAACAGAATAACGCTCAAGCGGATAAATGTGCGCGCCGAAATTCCGGAGATAAGGGATTTCACACGCGCTTCACACGCGCTTCACGCGGCCGGCCCGCGCGGCGGCGGCCCATGCGTCACGCGCGCGACACCATGTCGCCCACGCGCTGCGCGAGCGCGAGCGACGCGGTCAGCCCCGGCGACTCGATGCCGAACAGGTTCACGAGCCCGCGCACGCCGTGCTGCGCGGCGCCCTGCACGATGAAGTCGGCCGGCGGCTCGCCGGGCCCCGCGAGCTTCGGCCGGATGCCCGCGTACGCGGGCTGCAGCGCATCGTCGGGCAGGCCTGGCCAGAACGCGCGGATCGACGCATAGAACGCCCCCGCGCGCGCCGGATCGACTTCGTAGCGCAGCGAATCGCACCACTCGACGTCCGGGCCGAAGCGCGCCTGCCCGCCGAGATCGAACGTCAGGTGCACGCCGAGCCCCGCGCGCTCGGGCATCGGGTAGATCAGGTGCGAGAACGGCGCACGGCCCGACAGGCTGAAATAATTGCCGCGCGCGAGATAGAGCGGCGGCACCCAGCGCGGATCGAGGCCGCGCGTGCGGCGCGCGAGCGTCTGCGCGCCGAGCCCCGCGCTGTTGATCACGCACGCGGCGTCGATCTCGGCCGGCGCGGCGCCGCCGGTGCGCACGACGAAGCGCCCGCCGCGCAGCACGTCGATCGATTCGACCGGCGCGTGCAGCGCGCATACGGCGCCGTCGCGTTCCGCGTCGCCCAGCAGCGCGAGCATCAGCTGATGGCTGTCGACGATGCCGGTCGACGGCGAGAACAGCGCCTCGACGCATTCGAGCGCGGGCTCGAGCGTCTGCGCCTCGGCGCGCGTGAGCGGCAACAGGTCGAGCACGCCGTTTTCGGCCGCGCGCGCGGCGATCGCCTTCAACTGCTTCACCTGCGCGGCGCTCGTCGCGACGAGCAGCTTGCCGGTGCGCCGGTGCGGCACGTGATGCGTGTCGCAGAACTCGTACAGCAGGTCGCGCCCGTGCACGCACGACGTCGCCTTCAGCGACCCGCGCGGATAGTAGAGCCCCGCGTGAATCACCTCGCTGTTGCGCGAACTCGTGCCCGTGCCGATCGCGTCGGCCGCCTCGAGCACGATCGTTTCACGCCCGCGCGCGGCCAGTTCGCGTGCAATCGCCAGACCGACGACACCCGCGCCGATCACGACACAATCCGTCTGCTCCATGGCTTTTCGCGCTGCTCGCGCGTCGAAGGGAGAGAGGACGATTGTACGTCCCGGTTCGCCCGCTTGCCGAACGCCCGCGCATCGCGACGAGGCCGACGATGCGGGCGCGCGCGCCACGAACGCCACGCGCGCGCGCCGCGGCCGTGCGCGCCCGGCCGCGTCAGAAGCCGATCGGCCGGCGCTTCGCCGCGCCTTCGTCGGCGCGGATGTCGGCCGGCCCGATCGCATCGCGGCCGTCGAGCCGCGCCGCGCCGAACGCGTGCAGCAGCGCGCGGCGCATCGTGCGCGGCGGCGTCGCGGCCAGCACGTCGAGCGCATCGTCGCCGAGCGTCTCGGGGAAGCGCCGCCCCCACGCATGCGACGTGCGGATCTCGTCGTAGATCGTCTGCGCGATCCGGCGCGCGCCGGCCGCATCAGGCGGCGCGATCTCGTACACGTTCATCCGGTTGAGCAGCGGCTCCGGAATCGCCTGCGCGTCGTTCGCGGTCGCGATCCAGATCACGTTGCCCGCGTTGATCGGCACTTCCGCGAATTCGTCGACGAACGCGCGCGCGGTGTCGTGCTCGAGCAACGCGTACAGCGCGCCGAGCGGATCGTATTGCGCATCGCTGCCGGCCTTGTCGATCTCGTCGACGGCGATCACCGGGTTCGCGTAGCTGCCGTTCACGAGCGCATCGAACACCTTGCCGGGCTTCGCGTTCTTCCATTGCGACGACGCGCCCGACAGGATCCAGCCGGCCGTCAGCGAACTCATCGGCACGTAGTGATACGCGGTGCCGAGCAGTTGCGCGAGCGCCTTCGCGAAATGCGTCTTGCCGATCCCGGGCGGCCCGAGCAGCAGGATCGGCATCAGTTCGAGCCGGTCGTCCGTTTCGAGGCACAGCGCGATCTGCTTGCGCACGTCGTCGAGCGGCTCGCCGAAATTCGGCAACGCCTCGCCGAGCGCGTCGAACGACGGCATCCGGTTCGGCTTCACGCAGAAACGCAGATTCCCCGTCTTGAGCATCTTCTCGTAGGTCGAGCGCAGTGCGTCGCTCGCGCTCTCGTTCAGGTCGCCCAGCGCCGTCTCGACCTGCTCGAGGTCGTACACCGTGCTGAAGGACGCCACCGCCAGTTCATGTTTCACCATCGCCGTCGTCATACTCACCTCGCTGCACTTGCCGTCATACATGCATCAGACCCTTACGATTTCAGTGTAGCGATCCCGCATCGCCGCGCAAGCAAGCAGCCGGGCGCGTCTGCTGCTAACAGCGCGCGCACGCTGCACGGCCGCGCGCCGCGGCGTATCATCGAAGATTCACGACGCTCGCGCGGGGCTCGCCGATGGCGGCCGCGCGCATGCCGCTCCGCACCTCGCCTGACACCTCGCCCGAAGGGTTGCCGATGTCCGTCCCCGCTTCCCCGCGCGTCGACGCCGACGCGCTCCGTTGCGTCGATGCGGTCGATGCCGTCGACGCCGCGCTCAAGTCGCGCCGCGCGGTCCGCGCGTTCCTGCCGACGCCCGTGCCGCGCGACACGATCGAGGCGATCCTCGAAGCCGCGAGCCGCGCGCCGTCGGGCACCAACATCCAGCCATGGCGCGTGTACGTCGCCACGGGCGCGACGCGCGACGCGCTCGCGGCCGCGCTCACCGCGGCCTACGACGATCCCGCGCGCGACGAGAAATACGTCGCCGAATACGACTACTATCCGCGCGAATGGGTGTCGCCGTATCTCGACCGGCGCCGCAAGGTCGGCTGGGACCTGTACGGGCTGTTGAACATCCGCCGCGACGAGAAGGCGCGCATGCACGCGCAGCACGCGCGCAATTTCCGTTTCTTCGATGCGCCGGTCGCGCTGTTCTTCACGCTCGAGCGCATCATGGCGCAGGGCGCGTGGCTCGACTGCGGGATGTTCCTGCAGGGCGTGATGACGGCGGCGCGCGCCCGCGGCCTCGACACCTGCCCGCAGGCCGCGTTCGTGCCGTTTCACCGGATCGTCGCCGAACACCTCGGCATTCCCGCCAACGAGCAGTTCGTCTGCGGCATGGCGCTCGGCCATGCGGACCCCGACGCGATCGAGAACCGCCTCGTCACCGAGCGCGCGAGCGTCGCCGAGTTCACGCGCTTTTTCGCTTGAAAACGCATGACGCGGCCTCACTTGTCGGGCAGGACCGCATCGTGCTGCGAACCTGCCGCGGCACGTCCTGTCACATCACGGCCGAAATCGATCGGGCGTAAGATGTGCGTCCGTTCCCTGCTATCGCGCGTTTCCGGAGACGTTTCATGCTGAAACACGGCCTGGCCGTCCTGCTTGCGAGCATCGTGCTCGCCGCCCATGCGCAGAGCCCCGCGCCGGCCGTCGTCGCATGGGAAATCCAGGTGGTGCGCGACGGTCAGACGATCGACACGTTCCAGCAAAACACCACCGTGGGTCAGTCCCGCACCGATACCCATCGCTATCCGTCCTCCGTGCCGGTGGGCTGCGGCAATGCCGCGCGCGTCGTGCCGACCGAGCGCTCGCGCTCGGTGACGGTCGCCCCGCTCGCCGTCGACGCCAACGCGCACACCGTGTCGCTCGGGCTCGACGTGCAGGAAACGCTCGACGACGACAATGCGACGCATGGCGATGCGTGCGTGCCCGCGGCGCCGCGGCAGATCGTCGCGAGCCACCCCGGCCTGGCGGTCGGGGGCGATGCATGGACCGACTGGACGCTCGTCGAGCAGCATCCGCATCTCGTGTACCGCGTGCGTGCGCACGTCGCGAAGGATTGAGCGTCATGTCCGCCGACGCCCTGTCCCTGCCGTTCGCCGAGCCGCACGCCACGCCCGATGAAATCACCGCCGTGAGCTGGAACTTGCACAAGGGCCGCTCGCCGCTCGGCTTCACCGCGTGGAACGCGATGCGCGACTGGATGCAGTCGATGCATGCCGACGTGTATTTCCTGCAGGAAGCGATGGCGCGCCGCATGCCGCGCCCGATGCTCGCACCGGGCTTCGGCTCGCCGATGGACGACGCGGTCGACGACGTGTGGCATTGCCAGGCCACCGAGATCGCGCAGGCGCTCGACTGGCAGATCGCGCTCGGGCCGAACGTGTTCAAGCCGTCGTGGCGGCACGGCAACGCGATCCTGTCGCCGCATCCGCTCGACCTCGGCGGCCGCTGGGACATCTCCGCGCACCGCTTCGAGCGGCGCGGGCTGCTGGTCGCGCGCGCGACGCTCGCGGGCGCGCGCCCGGTCACGCTGCTGTGCGCGCACCTCGCGCTCACGCGCGCCGCGCGGCTGCGCCAGATGCACTGGATCGCGCACTGGATCGTGCGCAACGCGGGCGACGGCCCGTTGATGCTCGCCGGCGACTTCAACGACTGGCGCAACGACTCGGTCGCGCTGTTCGGCGAGATCGGGCTGTCCGAGGTCGCGACGCTGCTCGGTGAATCGGGCCGCACGTTCCCCGCGTTCTCGCCGGCGCTCGCGCTCGACAAGATGTTCGTGCGCGGCCTGACGCCGCTCGAATGGCGCGCGCCGTCCGGCGAAGCCGCCTGGCTGTCGGACCACCTGCCGTACATCGCGCGGCTGCGCCTCGATCCGCAGTAACGCGCCGGCGGCCGCGCGCTCCCGTCAAGGCGCCGCCCGAACGTGTCGGCCTCGGCGCGAAACGCATGGTCGAGCGCGGCCGATCGACGAAAGCCCGTTGAAAGGATGCGTTGCGCCAAATCCGCGCGGCCGCGCGGGTCAAGCCCGCATCTGCCCCAAGCAGGGTAAAATAACGAGTTCCTCAAACGTCTGTCATCGAGAAGGCGCGTGTCCGACGCGCCGGCCGGCCGGTCCGCGATCGGGCCGACGCACTCGGTTTTTTTGCCCGTTTTTGGGCCCGTTACACGCGTCCGCTACGCGCGTCCGTTTTCAAAGCCATGAGCAAATACGACACCGCCACCGTCCAATCCGTCCATCACTGGACCGACACGCTTTTCAGCTTCACCTGCACCCGCGAGCCGAGCCTGCGCTTCAACAACGGCGAATTCACGATGGTCGGCCTCGAAGTCGACGGCAAGCCGCTCGCGCGCGCCTACTCGATCGTCAGCCCGAACTACGAAGAGCATCTCGAATTCTTCAGCATCAAGGTGCAGAACGGCCCGCTGACGTCGCGCCTGCAGCACCTGAAGGTGGGCGACACGGTGCTGATCGGCAAGAAGCCGACGGGCACGCTGGTCGCCGACAACCTGCTGCCGGGCAAGACGCTGTGGATGCTGTCGACGGGCACGGGCCTCGCGCCGTTCATGTCGATCATCCGGGATCCGGACATCTACGACCGCTTCGACAAGGTGATCCTGACCCACACGTGCCGCCTGAAGGGCGAGCTCGCGTACATGGACTACATCAAGCACGACCTGCCGGGCCACGAGTACCTGGGCGACATCATCAAGGAAAAGCTCGTCTACTACCCGACGGTCACGCGCGAAGCGTTCGACAACGAAGGCCGGATCACCGACCTCATCGCGACGGGCAAGCTGTTCACGGATCTCGGCGTGCCCGCGTTCTCGCCGGAAAACGACCGCGTGATGCTGTGCGGCAGCACCGCGATGCTGAAGGACACGACCGAGCTGCTGAAGCAGGCCGGCCTCGTCGAAGGCAAGAACAGCGCGCCGGGCCACTACGTGATCGAGCGCGCGTTCGTGGATTGACCGATCCCTCAGGGCCGTTCCCGCCAATAACGGGAACAGGCCCTCATTGCGCGTCATCAAGAACCGGAGCAAAAGCTCCGGTTTTTTTTCGTCCCCACTTGGCGAATTCGTAACAAACTGGGACCATTCCATCTCAAATAGTTACATTTGGATACGTCATCGCCCGGTGGTCGGATGTCAGTGTTTTTCCTACAACACCTTCATTCCGATTATTCACATTTACCCTTAAATGTCCGCCCGACATGACGTTTTCAGTAGTTTTGAGATATTATTCGGCGCGCGTGGTTGCCGTTCGGAAGAGCATGGAAGGGTCGGATGCATGTGTTACAAGATGTAACTTTTGTTACCTCGGCATGGAGCGATTCTCTGGCGGCGACCGTCATCGAAACGGCAGCCAGCGCACGCAGCCAGCCGGTGTCTGAACCGCTTTCTGAGAGCAGGAGAGTCATGGATACGTCGCTTAACGCGCCCTCGGGCGCCCACGCCCCGTTCCCGTCACGGCAGCGCATGCCTGGCTGCGCTGCTACTCCGCCCATGGCCGACGCCGCGTCGAAACGCGACGCGTCCGCCGCACGGATCGCCGCCCTTTCCGCCGAGCTTCTGGCCGCCGACGAAGCGGCCCGCCGCCATCTGGCCGGCGAGCTGCACGACGGGCTCGGCGCCGAACTGACCGCCGCCCGCTTCGCACTCGCAAACGTTCAAACGTGGCTGCCGGCCGACGCGCCGGAAGGCTGCCTGCGCGCGCTGGCGCTGGCGCAGCAGGCGCTCGATGCCGCGACCGACGCGAATCGCCGGCTCATCGACGAACGCGATACGCCGGCGCTGGACGCAGGCGTGGTCGGCGCGCTGTCGTCGTGGATCGACACCCATGCGGCGCGCACGGGCCTGCGCACGAGCTTCGTGTGCGCGGCCGACGCGCGCCTGACGCAGATCGCCGGCGCCGGTGCGCTCGCGGTGTTCCGCGTCGCGCAGGAAGCGCTGTCGAACGTCGCGAAGCACGCCCGCGCGACGTCGGTCGACGTCCGGATCGTCACCGACGGCACCCATCTGTCGCTGAGTGTCACCGACGATGGGACCGGTTTCGCCCGGCGCCGCCGCAACGGCTACGGCCTCGCCGGCATGCGCGCGCGCTGCGAGGCGTTCGGCGGCAGCTTCGAGACGGTCACGCCGGCAACCGGCCGCGGCACGCGCGTCATCGCGCGCTTCGCGTGGAATTCGCTGCTCGCGGTGCCCGTCGCGGCACGTCGCACGTCGCTTTCGTGAGGCCGCGATGAGCCTGAACATCCTGCTCGTGGACGATCACGCGATTGTCCGGCAAGGGATCCGCCAGTTGCTGATCGATCGCGGCGTCGCGCGCGACGTGACCGAGGCCGAGAACGGCGGCGATGCGATGGCCGCCGTCGACAAGCAGGAATTCGACGTGATCCTGCTCGACATCTCGCTGCCCGACACGAACGGCATCGAGCTGCTCAAGCGCCTGAAGCGCAAGCTGTCGCGCACGCCGGTGCTGATGTTCTCGATGTACCGCGAGGACCAGTACGCGGTGCGCGCGCTGAAGGCAGGCGCGTCCGGCTACCTGTCGAAGACGGTGAACGCCGCGCAGATGATCGGCGCGATCCAGCAGGTCGCGGCCGGCCGCAAGTACGTGAGCCCCGCGATGGCCGAGGCGCTCGCCGAATACGTGTCGTTCGAGAACGAGCCGCTGCCGCACGAGAAGCTGTCCGACCGCGAATACCAGACGCTCTGCATGCTCGCGTCGGGCAAGCGGCTCACCGATATCGCGAACACGCTGTCGCTGTCGGTGAAGACGGTGAGCGTGTACCGGTCGCGGCTGCTCGAGAAGATGCGGCTGTCGAACAACGCGGAACTCACGTTCTACGTGATGAGCAACCAGCTCGTCGACATGGCGCCCACGGCCGGCGCCTGATCCCCCGGCCAGTTCGAATTCGTCCGATCCGGCGGCGCGGTGCATGCCGCGCCGCGCCCAGGCGCGCCCGTTGCGCACGCAGGCGCTTGTTTTCTCGGCCGATTCCGCGGCGCGCCGCTGCACCGCAGCAGGGCTTGCACGCCAAATCGGCTAAAATTACGGGTTTTCACTCAATCGGCGCGCCGTGCCCGCGCGTGCCGGCGATTCCTCCGCAATGTCTCTCTTCCGCAAGAAAAACGTCGATCGCATGATCGCCGGCGCGCAAGCCGCCGGGCTCAAGAAAGCGCTCGGCGCGATCGACCTCACCTTCCTCGGCATCGGCGCGATCATCGGCACCGGCATCTTCGTGCTGACGGGCACCGGCGCCGTCCAGGCCGGCCCCGCGCTGATGCTGTCGTTCGTGATCGCCGCGATCGCGTGCGGCCTCGCCGCACTGTCGTACGCGGAGTTCGCGTCGACGATCCCCGTCGCCGGCTCGATCTACACGTATTCGTACGCGACGCTCGGCGAGCTGGTGGCGTGGATCATCGGCTGGGACCTGATGCTCGAGTACGGCCTCGCGTCGTCGGCCGTGTCGGTCGGCTGGTCGGGCTATCTGCAGTCGCTGCTGCAGGGCTTCGGGCTCACGCTGCCGGCCGTGCTGACGGCCGCGCCGGGCGCGGTGCCGGGCGTCACCACGTGGTTCAACCTGCCCGCGTTCCTCGTGATGATCGTGATCACGACGCTGTTGTCGATCGGCATCCGCGAATCGACCCGCATCAACAACATCATGGTGTTCATCAAGGTGTCGGTCGTGCTGCTCGTGATCGCGGTCGGCCTGTTCCACGTAACGCCCGCGAACTGGCAGCCGTTCATGCCGCACGGCTGGAACGGCGTGTTCGGCGCGGCGGCCGTGATGTTCTTCGCGTTCATCGGCTTCGACGCGGTGTCGTCGGCGGCCGAGGAAGTGAAGAACCCGAAGCGCGACCTGCCGATCGGCATCATCGCGTCGCTCGCGGTGTGCGCGGTGCTGTACGTGACGGTCGCCGCGGTCGCGACCGGCATCGTGCCGTCGGCCGAGTACGCGAACATCTCGCACCCGATCTCGTATGCGCTGCAGGTCGCCGGCGAGAAGTGGGTCGCGGGTTTCATCGATCTCGGCGCGGTGCTCGGCATGCTGACCGTGATCCTCGTGATGAGCTACGGCCAGACGCGCGTGATCTTCGCGATGTCGCGCGACGGGCTGCTGCCGGCCACGCTGTCGCGCGTGCATCCGCGCTTTGCGACGCCGTTCCTGACCACCTGGCTGGTCGGCCTGTTCTTCGGGCTGATCGCCGCGCTCGTGCCGCTCAACGTGCTCGCCGAGCTGATCAACATCGGCACGCTCGCGGCGTTCTCGATGGTGTCGATCGCCGTGCTCGTGCTGCGCCGCACGCACCCCGAGCTGCCGCGCGCGTTCCGCTGCCCGGGCGTGCCCGTGGTGCCGATCCTCGCGGTCGCGTCGTGCCTGTTCCTGATGCTGAATCTGCAGGCCGTCACGTGGGCCGCGTTCGCCATCTGGCTCGTGATCGGCCTCGTGATCTACTTCCTGTACTCGCGGCACCACTCGAAGCTCGCGCACGGCCACCCCGACGCGCACTGAGCGCCGTCATGGCGCGATGACGCCTCCCGCGCGGGGCCGCTGCCGGCCCCGCACGCCCCCTTCTCTCCCGCCCCCTCGGCGCCCGCGCGATCACTGTCCGATCGTCGCGAAATCTTGCCCGATCCTCCGGATTTGCCCGCGCGAGCCGCGCGCCGCCTGCACGCGCGCGCCGGGCGGTTCATAATCCCGCCATCGAACGACGGCGCCGCGCGGCGGGCCGTCCGGCAACAGGAAAAACGATGGAAAGCGTCGATCTCGATGTACTGAAATCCAGCGCGCGCTGGCTCGAAGAAGGGCGGCGCGTGCTGCTCGTGACAGTCGTGAAAACGTGGGGCTCGTCGCCGCGCCCCGAAGGCGCGATGCTCGCGGTGCGCGAGGACGGCCTCGTGGTCGGCTCCGTGTCCGGCGGATGCATCGAGGACGACCTGATCGCCCGCGTGCATGCGAGCGGCATCGCGGCCGATGCGCGCCCGGAAGCGCTCAAGTACGGCGTGACCGCCGAGGAAGCGCACCGCTTCGGGCTGCCGTGCGGCGGCACGATCCAGCTGGTGCTCGAACCGCTCACGCGCGACAGCGGGATCGCCGCGCTGTGCGCGCAGGTCGAGGCCGGCCACCTCGTCACGCGCACGATGACGCTCGCGACCGGCCGCGCGTCGCTGTCGCCCGCGCAGGCGACCGACGGGCTCGCGTTCGACGGCGAACGGCTCGTGACGATCCACGGGCCGCGCTACCGGATGCTCGTGATCGGCGCCGGCCAGTTGTCACGCTATCTGTGCCAGATCGCGGTCGGGCTCGACTACCAGGTGACGGTGTGCGATCCGCGCGACGAATACACGGATGCGTGGGACGTGCCGGGCACGCGCGTCGTGCACTCGATGCCCGACGACACGGTGCTCGACATGAAGCTCGATGCGCGTTCGGCCGTGATCGCGCTCACGCACGACCCGAAGCTCGACGATCTCGCACTGATGGAGGCGCTGAAGACGCCCGCGTTCTACGTGGGCGCGCTCGGCTCGCGGCGCAACAACGCGGCGCGGCGCGAGCGGCTGCGCGAATTCGACCTGAGCGAAGCGGAACTGGCCCGGCTGCATGGGCCGGCCGGCATCTACATCGGCAGCCGGACGCCGCCGGAAATCGCGATCTCGATCCTGGCCGAGATCACCGCCGCGAAGAACAACGTGTCGCTGCCGACGATCCTGCAGGTCGAAGGCGCGAAGGCCGCGCGCGAAATCGCGGCGAACGGCGGCGCGGCCTGCGGCCTCTGACCCGCGGCGGCGGGCGGCCGTGCTCGCGCCGGGCGCCGGCGCAGGCCGGCGCCACCGCCGATCAGGTGAGGCCGGCAGCCAGCGCGGCGGCAACCGAACCGACCACCAGCACGACGCCGACCGTGCGGCGCTTGTTCAGCTCGGTCCACAGCAGCACGCCCGTCAGCGACAGCAGGATCAACGAACCTGCGATCGTATCCATCAGCAGCACCCAGCCGAGGTTCATCCCGACGCCGCGATGCAGGTTGTTCAGCGTCGTCAGGAACGTGTTGCCCGTGCGTTTCACCGACACGTAGCCGTTGCCGACCCAGTACTCGGCCTGCAGGTTCTGGTGCGGCCCGAACACGCCGAATTGCCAGTGCTCGGGCTGCATCACGCGCTTGTCGCCCCACGCGACGGCCTGCGCCGGCTCCTTGCGCATGCGGCCGGGCTTGCCGTCGAAATGCAGCTCCTGCTGCAGCCACTTCGTCATCGCGGCGGGCGTCTTCGGCACCGGATCCGGCAGCGCGATCTGCATCTCCTCGACCTGCGGCTCGCCGGTCGGAATCTTCAGCGGCGGCGCGCGGTGATTCAGCACCACGCCGGTCACCCCGAACAGCAGCCCGAGCACCGCGCCCCACAGCCCGACCCAGCCGTGCACCTTGCGCAGCCACTTGATGAAGGTCGCGCGGCGCGAGCGCTGGCGGCGCGCGGCCAGTTCGTCGTCGCTCAGCGGGCGGCCCGCCGGGTGCAGCATGGTGACGCCGGCGCGCGGCATGCCCGTCTTCGGCGGGTCGATCGTTTCGGGCGCGTTCACGCGAAAGGTTCCATTCGTTCAAAACAACGGGCGGCGCGCAGGAAGTGCGCACCGCCCGGGCAGCATGAAAATGAGAATGGATATCATTACATAAATCAAAAGCCGGCTCAATCCGTGCGCGTGCGGAACGGCGGGTTCCCTGCGCGCCGGAACGCGAAAGAAAGGTGTCCGTTGCAGCACGAAGCCAATCGATCGGCGCACGATGCCGGCGGAATGATCCCGCCGACCACGAGCCGCATGTCGCAAGAAGCCGCGCGACGGCAGGCCGTTCAGCGCAACGGCGGCAGCGGGAAGCGCGGCGCGGCCGCGTCCGGCGCGGGCTCGGTGCGATCGAGCGCGTACAGCCATGCGAGCAGATCGGCGACCGCCTGATAGAGCTGCGGCGGGATCCGGTCGTCGAGATCGACCTGCATCAGCAGCGACACCATCTCCGGTGCCGTATGCACGTACAGCCCCGCGTCGTGTGCGCGCGCGACGATCATCTCGGCGAGCACGCCGTAGCCCTTCGCGACCACCCGAGGCGCCGCGTCGCCGCCCTTCGGGTCGTAGACGAGCGCGGCCGCGCGCTTGCGGGACGTCATGCTCATCACAGCGCCTCGTCGTCGTCGCCCGGCACCCGCACGTCGGCCGCGCCGCGCGCGTACGCGGCGGCGGCGGCCTGGGCGGCAAAGAGGTCGAAGCCGTCCGGCCCGTCGTCGACCGCGCGAATCGACAGCCCGCCCACCTTGAGCCCCGAACCCTCGAGCCGCTGCCGCAGCGCGGCTTCGTTGCGCGTGAGGCGGTCGGCGCCCGTCTGGTTCGCGCGTAGCCGCGCGACGAGCTGTGCGCCGTTCAGCACCAGCTCGGCGTCCACCGTGCCGAGCGAGGGCAGCGTCAGCGTCAGGCGCGTGCGCCACGCGATGCCGTCGCCCGTGTCGTCGTCACCGCCGCCGCGCGGTGCACGGTGGCCCGGCTCGTCGGGTTCGATCGTCCAGTCGAGCCGCGCGCCGGGCCACGCCTCGCCGGTCCAGCGAAACTGGTCGGTCGCGAGCGCATCGAGCTGCTGCCGAACGAGCGGCACGGCGGCCGGGTGCACGGGCGCGAGCGGTTGCGCCTGCGGGTCGGACGATGCGGCGGCCAGCCCGGCACGCGCGGGCGTCCAGTGGGTATCGGCGTGCGCGGCCAGCGGATCGGCGGCGTCGGGCGGCGACGGTGCGCCCGGCCGGGCGGCCGCCGGCGCGGCCTGGGCGGGGTCGCGTGCAGGCGCGCCGCCCTGGGCCGGCGGTTGCGCGGTGGCCCGCGCGGCGGCGGGCAGCGGCGGGCGCGGTGCGAGCAATTCGTCGAGCACGTCGGTCGGCTCGCGCGGGACGGCTTCCGGGTCGGCCGGCACGGGCGCGAGCGCGGTCGCGAGGCGCGCCTGCGGCTCGCGCATCAGTGCCGCGAGCGGCCGCTGGCCGGCCAGCCATTGCGCGAGATGGGATTCGTAGAAGAGGCCGCTTTCGCTCACGGCCTGCGCCAACGCCGCCCGCAACGCAGCGACCGGCGGCGGCGCGGCCGCATCGCGCGCCGCTGCCGTGGACGACGCTTCAGCGGAAGCCGGCGTGGAAGACGCAGCGGGACCGGACGCAGCCGGCGCGCGCGCCGGCACGGGCGTCTCGGTGAGCAGCACGGTGGGATCGGCGAGCAGCGGCAGCCGGCCGACGATCGCCGGCGTCGCGTCGCCGCCCGAGCGCGAGATCGCGTCGAGCACGCGCCCGACGTCGGACAGCGCGGTCTGCGTGGAAGCGGGCGGCGCGGCGCTCGGGCTGCCGGCCGGCGGCGAGGACGACGCGCCGGCGCCGGGCGTGCCGACCTGCGAGGCCGCGCCGCCGCCCGCCGGCGCCGATACGGTGCCGGTCAGCAGGCTGTCGAGGCGGCTCGCCAGCAGCGCGGCCGCAACGGAGTCGATACCGGTCATGATCGAAGCCTGCCTATATCAGCCACATCGTTGCGAATCGGGGCGCGGCACGCCGGTGCCGCCCGCGGGACCGGCACGCGCCGCGTGCGGCGCCGGGCCCGGGCGCCCCGCACCCGCCTCCGGACCACGGCCCTACCCGCGCGCGCGGTACAGATCGGTCAATACCTGGGTCGAGCGCCGCGCCTCGAACAGCGCGGACAGCCGCGCGACGTCGGGACTCGCGAGATCGCGGATCGCGGCGTCGTCGGCCAGGATGCGACGGATCAGGTCGAGCTTGCGGCCGAGATCCGACTCGTCGAGCGCGACGCCCGGATCGGCCTCCTTCAACCCGTCGACGAGTTGCATGAATTCGGCCTGCAACTCCGGCAACGCGCTCCAGTCGGCGTCGCGCGCGGCGCACAGCATCCGGCCCGACACGGCGGCGAGCGCCTCGTAACGCGCGAAGTATTCGGCCTTGTGATTCATCGTGATGCTTCCGCTACCTGTTGCGCGGCCATCCGCGCGACTTCCGGGGCGATGCCCGTCCATGCTTCCTCGAGCGTCGCGAGCAGGCGGTCGACCTCGACCAGCATCGCGTCGCTCGCCTGCGTGTTCGCTTCGAGCAGGCGCCGGCCGATATACGCATACAGCGCATCGAGCCGGTCGGCGATCTGGCCGCCCGCGTCGCGGTTCAGCGACGCCTGCAGGCCGCTCTCGACGATCCGGATCGCCTTGCCGATCGCCTCGCCGCGCCCGGACACGTTGTCCTGCTGCAAATGCATGCGCGCCAGTGCGATCGCCTGCCGTGCGCCCTGGTACAGCATCGCGATCAGCCGGTGCGGGGAGGCGCCCATCACCCCCGTCTCGACGCCGACACGCGCGTACGCATTGGCTCCAGCGTGTCCTGGGGAAAACATGCGCTTCTCCTTGTTATTTGCGTTGGCTAGTCAGGAGCCGCGGCCGTGCGTTGCACGGGACGGCCTTCACCGGAGTTATCGGAAGGGATTTGAAAAGCTTTAGGTGCGCGGAGGCTGCCGTCGGGCAAGCGATGCCGGCCGCCCGCCTCACCCGGCAAGCCCCGAGCCGTCGCCGGACGGCCGTCCCCGGATGGCCGTCACACCGCCATCTGCATGATGTCGTTGTAAGCGCTCACCAACTTGTTGCGGACCTGGAGCCCGAACTGGAAGCCGATATTGGCTTTCTGCATGTCGACCATCACGTCGTTCAGCGAGATGTTCGGCGCGCCGACCTCGAACGCCTTCGCCTCGCCGAGCGCGTGCTGCTGGTCGCCGCTGATCTTGTCGAGCGATGCCTTCATCGCGCTCGCGAACGTGCCGGCCGTCGCCGCGCCCGCGCCGGCCAGCGCCGCCGTCGGGCTCGCGACGCCGCCGGACGCCTGCGCGGCCATCGACTGCATCTGTTGCAACACCGAACCGATTCCGCTGACGTTCGCAGTCATGCTGTCCCCAGACATAGAGAAGAGACCCGGACACACCGGGCGACCCGCCGGCGCCGCACCACGCGCACCATGCCGGATCGCGACAAAGGATAGCAGCGCGGTGCGCGTCAAAGCCGCGAAAGTACGGGGGAAACCCCGCTCTTTTCGGTCGATCGGAGTGCGCCGCGGGTCCCGATAATCGCATCGTGTCATTGTCCGCCCGCTCGTCCGAGCGAGCTCAGTCGTCCCGCTCCGGAGAAACTCGACGCATGGATTCGCAGGCCAACTCGCTGATCAACCCAGACGCCCGCGCGGGCCTCAGCCCGGTGCCCGGCGCCGCCGCGGCCGCCGCGTTGCCGGGCGCGGGCGGCGCAGGCGCAGGCGCGGACTTCGGGCTTGGCGGCTTCGCGGAACGCATTCCCGGCATCTCGCGGATGAAGGGCAACCCGAAGCTGCCGTTCGTGATCGCCGTCGCGTTCGCCATCGCCGCGATCACCGCGCTCGTGCTGTGGAGCCGGGCGCCCGACTACCGCGTGCTGTACAGCAACCTGTCGGACCGCGACGGCGGCGCGATCATCGCCGCGCTCCAGCAGGCAAACGTTCCCTACAAGTTCGCCGATGCCGGCGGCGCGATCCTCGTGCCGTCGAGCCAGGTGCACGAGACGCGCCTGAAACTCGCCGCGATGGGGCTGCCCAAGGGCGGCTCGGTCGGCTTCGAGCTGATGGACAACCAGAAATTCGGCATCAGCCAGTTCGCCGAGCAGATCAACTACCAGCGCGCGCTCGAAGGCGAGCTGCAGCGCACCATCGAATCGATCAATGCCGTGCGCGGCGCGCGCGTGCATCTCGCGATTCCGAAGCCGTCGGTGTTCGTGCGCGACAAGGAAGCGCCGAGCGCGTCGGTGTTCGTCGACCTCTACCCGGGCCGCGTGCTCGACGAGGGCCAGGTCCAGGCGATCACGCGGATGGTGTCGTCCGGCGTGCCGGACATGCCGGCCAAGAACGTGACGATCGTCGACCAGGACGGCAACCTGCTGACCCAGACCGCATCCGCTTCCGGCCTCGACGCGAGCCAGCTCAAGTACGTGCAGCAGGTCGAGCACAACACGCAGAAGCGCATCGACGCGATCCTCGCGCCGATCTTCGGCGCCGGCAACGCGCGCTCGCAGGTCAGCGCGGATCTCGATTTCTCGAAGATCGAGCAGACCTCGGAAAGCTACGGCCCGAACGGCACGCCGCAGCAGGCCGCGATCCGCAGCCAGCAGACCAGCAGCGCGACCGAACTCGCGCAGGGCGGCGCGTCCGGCGTGCCGGGCGCGCTGTCGAACACGCCGCCGCAGCCGGCCTCCGCGCCGATCGTCGCCGGCAACGGCCAGAACGCGCCGCAGACCACGCCGGTCAGCGACCGCAAGGACCAGACGACCAACTACGAGCTCGACAAGACGATCCGCCATACCGAACAGCCGATGGGCAGCGTGAAGCGGCTGTCGGTGGCGGTCGTCGTCAACTACCAGCCGGTGGCCGACGCGAAGGGCCACGTGACGATGCAGCCGCTGCCGCCCGCGAAGCTCGCGCAGGTCGAACAACTCGTGAAGGACGCGATGGGTTACGACGCGAAGCGCGGCGACTCGGTGAACGTCGTGAACAGCGCGTTCTCGACCGTGAGCGACCCGTACGCCGACCTGCCGTGGTGGCGCCAGCCCGACGTGATCGCGATGGCGAAGGAAGCCGCGAAGTGGCTCGGCATCGCGGCGGCCGCGGCGGCGCTCTACTTCATGTTCGTGCGCCCGGCGATGCGCCGCGCGTTCCCGCCGCCCGAGCCGGCCGCGCCGGCGCTCGCGGCGCCGGAGGACACGGTCGCGCTCGACGGCCTGCCCGCGCCAGAGAAGGCGGCGGAGGAAGCCGATCCGCTGCTGCTCGGCTTCGAAAACGAGAAGAACCGCTACGAACGCAACCTCGACTACGCGCGCACGATCGCCCGCCAGGATCCGAAGATCGTCGCCACCGTCGTGAAGAACTGGGTGTCCGATGAACGCTGAAGGCTTGACCAAGAGCGCGCTGCTGCTGATGTCGATCGGCGAGGAAGAGGCCGCGCAGGTATTCAAGTTCCTCGCGCCGCGCGAGGTTCAGAAGATCGGCGTGGCGATGGCCGCGCTGAAGAACGTCACGCGCGAGCAGGTCGAGGACGTGCTGCAGGAGTTCGTGAAGGAAGCCGAGCAGCACACCGCGCTGTCGCTCGATTCGAACGAGTACATCCGCTCGGTGCTGACGAAGGCGCTCGGCGAGGACAAGGCCGGCGTGCTGATCGACCGCATCCTGCAGGGTAGCGACACGAGCGGCATCGAGGGCCTCAAATGGATGGATTCGGCCGCGGTGGCCGAACTGATCAAGAACGAGCATCCGCAGATCATCGCGACGATCCTCGTGCACCTCGACCGCGACCAGGCGTCGGAAATCGCGTCGTGCTTCACCGAACGGCTGCGTAACGACGTGCTGCTGCGGATCGCGACGCTCGACGGCATCCAGCCGGCCGCGCTGCGCGAGCTCGACGACGTGCTCACCGGCCTGCTGTCCGGCAGCGACAACCTGAAGCGCAGCCCGATGGGCGGCATCCGCACCGCGGCCGAGATCCTGAACTTCATGACGAGCGTGCACGAGGAAGGCGTGCTCGAAAGCGTGCGCCAGTACGACGCCGATCTCGCGCAGAAGATCATCGACCAGATGTTCGTGTTCGAGAACCTGCTCGACCTCGAGGATCGCGCAATCCAGATGATCCTCAAGGAAGTCGAGTCCGAAACGCTGATCATCGCGCTCAAGGGCGCGCCGCCCGCGCTGCGCCAGAAGTTCCTCGCGAACATGTCGCAGCGCGCGGCCGAACTGCTCGCCGAGGATCTCGACGCGCGCGGCCCGGTACGCGTGTCCGACGTCGAGACGCAGCAGCGCCGCATCCTGCAGATCGTGCGCAACCTCGCCGAGAGCGGCGCGATCGCGATCGGCGGCAAGGCGGAAGACGCCTATGTCTGATTCGGCGAGCGATCGCGTGGGCACCCTCACCGCGTACCAGCGGTGGGAGATGGCGTCGTTCGACCCGCCGCCGCCCCCGCCGCCGCCCGACGACGCGGCGGCCGCTGCGGCCGCGCTCGCCGAGGAGTTGCAGCGCGTGCGCGACGCCGCGCACGCCGAAGGCCATGCGGCCGGCCACGTCGAAGGCCAGGCGCGCGGCTACCAGGCCGGTTTCGAACAGGGCCGCGAACAGGGTTTCGAGGCCGGCCAGGCCGAAGCGCGCGAACAGGCCGCGCAACTGGCGGCGCTCGCCGCGTCGTTTCGCGAAGCCGTCTCGGCCGTCGAACACGATCTCGCGTCCGACCTCGCGCAGCTCGCCCTCGACATCGCGCAGCAGGTCGTGCGCCAGCACGTGAAGCACGACCCGGCCGCGCTGGTCGCCGCCGTGCGCGACGTGCTCGCGGCCGAACCGGCGCTCGCCGGCGCGCCGCATCTCGCGGTGAATCCGGCCGACCTGCCCGTCGTCGAGGCGTATCTGCAGGACGACCTCGACACGCTCGGCTGGAACGTGCGCACCGACGCGTCGATCGAGCGCGGCGGCTGCCGCGCGCACGCCGCGACCGGCGAGGTCGACGCGACGCTGCCCACGCGCTGGCAGCGCGTCGCCGCCGCGATCGGCAAGGTGAGCACGTGGTGACGCGCTCGCCCGACGCGCTCGCGCACGACGGCATGACGCCGCTCGAACGCGAGCTCGCGCTTGCGTCGTTCGGGCCGGCTGCCCCGCACGATCCCGCATTCGACGCCTCGCCGCACGCGGCATCCGAGGCCGCCGGCGCCGCCCCGCGCGCGCCGCACAATCCGCACCTCGCGCACTGGCGCACGCACCTGAACGGGCTCGCCGCACGCAGCCACCGCGCGCTGCCGCTGCGGCCGTGCGGCCGCCTCACGCGCGCGGCCGGCCTCGTGCTCGAGGCGATCGGGCTGCGCCTGTCGGTCGGCGCCGAATGCACGATCGAACTGCCGCCCGGCAGCACGCTGCCGCACGCGCAAGCCGAAGTCGTCGGCTTCGCCGGCGACCGCCTGTTCCTGATGCCGACCACCGACGTCGCCGGCGTGCTGCCCGGCGCACGCGTGTGGCCGCTCGAGGCCGCGCCCGTCGCCGATCCGCTCGCGGGCGCGAAGCGGCTGCCGGTCGGCTGGGAAATGCTCGGGCGCGTCGTCGACGCATCGGGCCGCCCGCTCGACGGCCTCGGCCCGCTCGCGTCGAAAGTCGACGCGCCGCTGTCGGCGCCGTCGATCAACCCGCTCGATCGCGAGC
Organism: Burkholderia anthinoferrum; assembly: GCF_002925705.1. Taxonomy (NCBI): domain Bacteria; kingdom Pseudomonadati; phylum Pseudomonadota; class Betaproteobacteria; order Burkholderiales; family Burkholderiaceae; genus Burkholderia; species Burkholderia anthinoferrum. The sequence continues at coordinate 46,363 of NZ_LFZP01000004.1, read as the reverse complement.
CGATCCACCATGTGCTCGACGTCGGCGTGCGCGCGATCAACGCGCTGCTCACCGTCGGCCGCGGCCAGCGGATGGGCCTGTTCGCCGGCTCCGGCGTCGGCAAGTCGGTGCTGCTCGGCACGATGGCGCGCTACACGAGCGCGGAAGTGATCGTGATCGGGCTGATCGGCGAACGCGGCCGCGAAGTGAAGGAATTCATCGAGCAGATCCTCGGCGAGGACGGGCTCGCGCGCTCGGTCGTCGTCGCCGCGCCGGCCGACGTGTCGCCGCTGCTGCGGATGCAGGGCGCCGCGTACGCGACGTCGCTCGCCGAGTACTTCCGCGACCAGGGCAAGCACGTGCTGCTGCTGATGGATTCGCTGACGCGCTATGCGATGGCGCAGCGCGAGATCGCGCTGGCGATCGGCGAGCCGCCCGCGACGAAGGGCTATCCGCCGTCGGTGTTCGCGAAACTGCCCGCGCTCGTCGAGCGCACCGGCAACGGGCCCGAAGGCGGCGGCTCGATCACCGCGTTCTACACGGTGCTGACCGAAGGCGACGACCAGCAGGACCCGATCGCCGATTCGGCGCGCGCGATCCTCGACGGCCACATCGTGCTGTCGCGCGCGCTCGCCGAGGCCGGCCACTATCCCGCGATCGACATCGAGGCGTCGATCAGCCGCGCGATGACCGCGCTGATCGACGAAACGCATCTCGACCACGTGCGGCAGTTCAAGCAGATGCTGTCGCGCTACCAGCGCAATCGCGACCTGATCGCGGTCGGCGCCTACGCACCCGGCCGCGACGCGCAGCTCGACCGCGCGATCGCGCTTTACCCGCGCATCGAGGCCTTCCTGCAGCAGGGCTTTCGCGAATGCGCGCCGTTCGCATCGAGCCTCACCGCGCTCGATGCGCTGTTCGACGCTTACGGAGGCTGATCCCGATGGCCCACGGCTTTCCCCTTCAGTTGCTGCTCGACCGTGCGCAGGAAGACCTCGACTCGGCCGCGAAGCAGCTCGGCACCGCGCAGCGCGACCGCACCGCGGCGGCCGAACAGCTCGACGCGCTGCTGCGCTACCGCGACGAATATCACGCGCGCTTCGCGCAATCCGCGCAGAGCGGGATGCCGGCCGGCAACTGGCGCAATTTCCAGGCGTTCATCGACACGCTCGATGCGGCGATCGCACAGCAGCGCACCGTGCTCGCCGCGGCCGACGTCCGCATCGACGAGGCGCGCCCGAACTGGCAGCAGAAGAAACGGACCGTCGGCTCGTATGAAATCCTGCAGGCGCGCGGCGTCGCGCAGGAGGCGAAGCGCGACGCCCGGCGCGAACAGCGCGACGCCGACGAACATGCCGCGAAGATCCTGCGCATGCGGGCCGACGCGGCCCGCTCGTCGTAACCGACCACCGCCTTCGAACGAGAGAACCGTCATGCCTCCCCTGCCCCTGCTCGGCGCGCTGCTCGACACCGCCGGCGCCGCACTCAAGGCCACCCGCGGCCCGGGCGCGTCCGCCACTGCCAACGATGCGCCGGCTGCCGCGAGCGCCGTGCCGTTCGCGCAGACGCTGAAGCAAAGCGTCACCACGCGCGGCGACACGGCCAGCACCGGTGCGCCGGACGTGCCGGCCAAACAGGCTGCGTCGAAGCCGGCCGCCGGTGCGAAGCCGTCCGGCACGGACGACGACGACGCAACCGACGCCACGGCCGCGAACGCCACCGCCACCGCCAACCCCGATGCCGCCGCGCTCGCGGCTGCCGCGGCCGTGCAGGCGCAACTGCAGGCGCGCCCGGACACCGCGACGCCGGCCGACGCGACGACCACGGCCGCGGCGGCTGGCGCTGCCGCCGCGCAAAAGACGGCCGTGCCGGGCCAGCCGGACGCCGCGGCCACGCTCGCCGACCATGCAACCCAGGACGCAGCCGCCCTGCCAACCGACCCGGCATCGAGCCGCGACGCGCTGCAAGCGGCGCTCGCCAAGCTGACGGGTGGTGCGAACGCGATTGCGATGCCTGCGACCGGCACGAGCGCCACCGCCACGCCGACGGCGCCGGCCGCGACCACGTCGAACGCCGCCGCGCCGCTCACGCCGAAAGTCCCGACCTTCGACCGTACGCTCGCCGACGCGAAAGGCGCGCTCGCCACCCAGCAGACGCCGGCCCAGGTCACGCCGCAGACGCTGCAGGCCGACGCGACCGCGCAATCCGGCGCACAGCACGCGCTCGCGGCAGCCGGCAACGCAACCGACCCGGCCGCCAGCGCGACGCTCGCGGCAGGCGCGGCGGCCACGGCCGCCGCGCAGGCGAACCTGCAACTGTCGCCGGCTGCCGGTGCGATCGCCGCCGCCAACGCGCACGCGCTCGCGCCGCACGTCGGCACGGCCGACTGGACGGATGCGCTGAGCCAGAAGGTCGTGTTCCTGTCGAATGCGCACCAGCAGAGCGCCGAACTGACGCTCAACCCGCCCGATCTCGGGCCGCTGCAGGTCGTGCTGCGCGTCGCGGACAATCACGCGCACGCGCTGTTCGTGTCGCAGCACGCGCAGGTGCGCGACGCGGTCGAAGCCGCGCTGCCGAAGCTGCGCGAGGCGATGGAAGCGGGCGGGCTCGGGCTCGGCAGCGCGACCGTCAGCGACGGCGGCCTCGCGTCGCAGCAACAGCAGCAAAACCCGCAGCAGACTTTCGCCGGCGGCCAGCCGTCGCGACGCGGGAACGGCGGACCGTCAGCCGTCGATGCACCCGTCGACGCCGCGCGATCCGCACCGGTCGCCGCACCCGTGAGCCGCGCCGGCCTCGTCGATACGTTTGCCTGAGCATGGTCGCTGCCGTGCGCGCGCCGCGTCTAGCGACCGTGCACCGCCGCGGCCGCCTCGCCGCGCGGCACGCCGCCCTTGCGCGCCGCGGCGATGAAGTCCGCCGCGCGTTCGCCGATCATCACCGACGGCGCATTCGTGTTCCCGCCGACCAGCGTCGGCATCACCGACGCATCCACCACGCGCAATCCGTCGACGCCGCGCACGCGCAGTTGCGGATCGACGACCGCGCGCGCATCCGAGCCCATCCGGCAGGTGCCGACCGGGTGATAGATCGTGTCCGCATGCGCGACGATCGTCGCGCGCAGCTCCGCTTCGCTCTGGTCCGGCCGCGTGTACAGCTCGCGCCCGCCCTGCGACGCCAGCGGCGCCTGCGACAGGATGCGGCGCATCGCCTGCGTGCCGCGCACCAGCAGGTCGAGGTCGCGTGAATCGCTGAAGAAGCGCGGATCGATCAGCGGCGCATCGCGCGCATCGCCGCTCGCGAGCGCGACCGTGCCGCGGCTGAACGGCCGCAGTGCGCACACGTGCAGCGAATAGCCGAAGCCCCAGTGCATCTTGCGGTTGTGATCGTCGACGAGCGCCGTGCAGAAATGCAGTTGCAGGTCGGGACGCTCGAGCGACGGGTCGCTCTTGATGAAGCCGCCGGCCTCCGCGACGTTGCTCGTCATCATCCCCGTGCGGCGCGAGAAATAGCGCACGAGCGCCGGCGTCATCTTCGCGATGCCGCGCAGGCACACGCCGACCAGCTCCGACGAATTCACGCGCGTGTTGATGATGAAGTCGATGTGGTCGATCAGGTTCGCGCCGACGTCCGGCGCATCGTGCACGACCGCGATCCCGTGCCGGCGCAACTGCTCGGCCGGGCCGATCCCCGAACACATCAGCAGTTGCGGCGAATTGAACGCGCCGGCCGACAGGATCACTTCCGCACGCGCGCCGAGCGTCTCGAGCCGCCCGTCGCGCGACACGACGACGCCGACCGCGCGCTTGCCGTCGAAGCCGACGCGCAGCACCGTCGCATCGGTGATCACGTGCAGGTTCGGCCGGTTGCGGCCGTAGATATACGCGCGCGCCACGCTGCAGCGCGAGCCGTCGCGATGCGTGACCTGATAGAAGCCGACGCCTTCCTGCGTCGCGCCGTTGAAGTCGTCGTTCAGCGGATAGCCGGCCGCATGCGCGGCCTGGATGAATCGTTCGGAGAACGGATTGCGAAAGCGCAGATCGGACACCGTGAGCGGGCCGTCCGCGCCGTGCCATGCATCCGCGCCGCGCTCGTTGCCTTCCGCGCGGCGGAAATACGGCAGCACGTCCTGCCAGCCCCAGCCCGTCGCGCCCAGTTGCGCCCACTCGTCGTAGTCGCCCGGGTGGCCGCGCGTATAGATCATCGCGTTGATCGCGCTCGAGCCGCCCATCCCGCGCCCGCGCGGCTGGTAACCGCGCCGCCCGCCGAGGCCCGGCTGCGGCACCGTCTCGTAGCCGTAGTTCGTGCCGAGCTTGAACGGCACCAGCGCCGCGATGCCGACCGGCATGTTGACGAGCAGATTGCGCTCCGTATGCGAGCCGGCCTCGATCAGCGCGATCGTCGCATCGGGGCAGGCATCGGCGAGACGGCCGGCAAGGCTCGCTCCGCCCGAACCTCCGCCCACGATGATGTAGTCGTATTGCATGTCACGTCTCCGTCGTGTCATGGAGGTCGCCCGGCACTGCCGCGCGACCGTGTCTCCTCTTTGGAGGGTCTGTTTGCAGATGGAACACGCATGCGAATGCCCGAAATCGCTCGTAGGGCAAGGAGCGACGAGCGACGCCGCCATACGCCCCGAAGGAAGTCCCCTTGGCGGACGGGCGATTTCGGGCATTCCCGTGACATGATCTTTTCAATTTGGGGTTGCCACGAGAACGGCCGCTCGCCGCGTTGTGCTCCTTGGCGATACGTCGGTATTCGCGGCGTCGCGTGCCTCGTGAGCGGCCGTTCTCGCGGCAACGCATGCGTGTTCCATCTGCAAACAGACCCTCGGGGCATTGTAGGAATGGCCGTCCCGTGCGCGGCGCGCCGATTCAAGAGCGATTCCTCTAAACGCCCGCGTGAACTAAATTTAAGATGTGTCGATGCGCTTCGCGCGATGCACCGGCCACGAGAAGCCGATTCGTCGCGAAACGGGAAGAATGACGATGCAGCGCCAGATCCTGCAGGCCGCGTGCCGACCGGGTGATCCAGAGGTCAAGCGCGCGGCCCGCATTTCATTTCAAACGGCGGCCCGCGCGACGCTGCGCGGCGTGATGCGCGCCCTCGGTCGAAATCGAACGGCGCGTGTCGTCGCCGACCGTTTGGACGGTGTCTCGGCGCCGTCGCACGACGCGCGGCGACACGCCGTCACGGACCCGTCGCGCGACGCTGCCGCGGTGCACCGGCACACGCTCGCAAGACGGCGTCGCGTGCCCGCGCGTCACCGCATCGAGCCGTGCTCGCCTGCCGTGCGGCACGACTTTCGGACACGGACACCGTCGCGCGGATACGACGCCGGCCGCATGCATCAACCGGTTTTCGAGCACCCGTCGCATCCGGCCCCGTGCCGCGCGACACGCATCACCCGATCCGCGTCGCCGCGCTCGCCGAGCGTGCGGCGTGACGGCCGGCCGACCAGCCAGGCCCAACTGGAGGAGACGACATGAAGAACGACCTGCCCGAACTGGCTCCGCAAGCACGCCCGTCGGTCGATGCGCTGACGTCGCTGCTGCACGACCAGCGCGCGGCGTACCTGCGCGCACCGTACCCGGCGTGGGACACGCGTGCGCAGCACCTGCGCGCGCTGCGCACGATGCTGATCGACCATGCGGATGCGCTCGCCGACGCGATCAGCGCCGATTTCGGCCATCGCGCGAAGCAGGAAGTGCTGCTGTCGGAAATCTGGATGGCGAAGGAAGAGATCGACGACGCGCTGAAGCACGGCAAGCGCTGGATGAAGCCGATCCGCAAGCCGATGAACAAATGGCTGCGCCCGGCGCGCGCGAAGGTCGTGCCGCAGCCGCTCGGCGTGATCGGCATCGTCGTGCCGTGGAACTACCCGGTGCTGCTCGCGGCCGGCCCGCTGATCTGCGCGCTCGCCGCCGGCAACCGCGCGATCATCAAGATGTCCGAACTGACGCCGCGCACGTCGGCGCTGTTCGAGCAGCTCATCGGCAAGACCTTCACGCGCGACCACGTCGCGGTCGTCAACGGCGACGCGGAGGTCGGCGCCGCATTCAGCGCGCTGCCGTTCGATCATCTGCTGTTTACCGGCTCCACGCAGGTCGGCCGCCACGTGATGCGCGCGGCCGCCGACAACCTCACGCCCGTCACGCTCGAGCTCGGCGGCAAGTCGCCGGCGATCATCGGCCCGAATGCGCGCTTCGACGCGGCCGTCGACGCGATCGTCGCCGGCAAGACGCTGAACGCCGGCCAGACCTGCATCGCGCCCGACTACGTGCTGCTGCCGCGCGGGATGGAAGGCGCGTTCATCGAACGCGCGCGAACCCGCTTCGCGAAGCTGTATCCGGACCTGTCGGCCAACGGCGACTACACGACGATCGTGTCACCGCGCCACTACGCGCGTCTGCAGCAACTCGCGAGCGACGCGCAGGCGGGCGGCGCGCAGCTGCATCCGCTGTCCGACGCGCAGTCCGATCCCGTGTCGCGCCGCTTCGTGCCGTGCGCGCTCACGCGGGTGCCGGCCGCGTCGCAACTGATGCAGGAGGAAATCTTCGGGCCGCTGCTGCCGCTCGTGCCGTACGAACGGCTCGACGAAGCGATCGCATACGTCAACGCGCGCCCGCGTCCGCTTGCGCTGTACCTGTTCGACGAGGATGGCGGCACGGTCGACCGCGTGATGCACGAAACGATCTCCGGCGGCGTAACGGTCAACGAAACGCTGATGCACATCGCGTGCGGCAGCTTGCCGTTCGGCGGCGTCGGCGCGAGCGGCATGGGCGCGTATCACGGCTACGACGGCTTCGTCACGTTCTCGAAGATGAAGCCCGTGCTCACGCAGGCGCGGCTGAACGCGCGCAACCTGCTCGCGCCGCCATACGGCAAGCGCTTCGCCGCGCTGATCAAGCTGATGCTGAAGTTCTGAGGTAGACGGGCCGCGCGCGTCGCGCCGCGGCCCTTGCCGCACGGCATGGGATGCCGCGCACGCAGCCGTCGTCCATCACACGGGCCAGAGCGGCCCTTCCTGCATCGCGCCGATCTGCTCGCGCAATTCGAGCACGCGCGCTTCCCAGTAACGATGCGTGTTGAACCACGGGAACGCGGCCGGAAACGCCGGGTCGTCCCAGCGCCGCGCGAGCCACGCCGCATAGTGGATCAGCCGCAGCGTCCGCAGCGCTTCGACCAGATGCAGCTCGCGCGGCTCGAATTCGCAGAAATCCTCGTAGCCGGCGAGCAGGTCCGCCAGCGCGCGCGACGCGCCTTCGCGATCGCCCGGCAGCAGCAGCCACAGATCCTGAACGGCCGGCGCCATCCGGCTGTCGTCGAAGTCGACGAAATGCGGGCCGGCATCGGTCCACAGCACGTTGCTCGGATGACAGTCGCCGTGCGTGCGCAGCAGGCGGATCTCGCCCGCGCGCTCGAACGCGGCCTCGACGCCTTCGAGCGCGAGTGCGACCGCGGTCTCGTACGCCGGCCTTACGTCATCCGGAATGAAATCGTGCGCGAGCAGGTAGTCGCGCGGCTCGTAGCCGAACGTACCGATGTCGAGCACGGGACGCGCGGCATACGGCTGCGTCGCGCCGACCGCATGAATGCGGCCGATGAAGCGGCCGAGCCATTCGAGCGTGTCGCTGCGGTCGAGATCGGGTGCGCGGCCGCCGCGCCGCTCGAAGATCGAGAAGCGGAAGCCGTCGAACGCGTGCAGCGTGCGGCCGTCGAAGGCTCGCGCGGGCACCGCCGGAATCTCGTGCGCGGCGAGTTCGGCGACGAACGCATGCTCTTCGAGAATCGCGTCGTCCGACCAGCGCGCCGGGCGATAGAACTTCGCGACGACCGGCGGGCCGTCTTCGATACCGACCTGGTAGACGCGGTTTTCGTAGCTGTTGAGGGCGAGCAGGCGCCCGTCGGTGCGCAGGCCGGCCGGCATCAGCACGCTGTCGAGCGCGTCGAGCACGCACTCGGGCGTGAGGCCGGCGAACGGCGGGCTGGCGGGAGAAGCGGGAGCGGAAGTGGTGTCGGTCATGCCCCGCATTGTGCCGCCAGCCGGACCGAAAGACGAGCGTCCGGTACGAGCGTCCTTAGTGAAGCGCCGCGCCGGCCGGCAAGACGGATTCGCCGGTGTCGATCAGGTCCTCGAGAAAGAACGGCTCGGTGTTGAGTTCTTTCGACTCACCCGGCACGCCCGCGTACCAGGTCACCATGGCCATGTCGCCCAGGATGCGCTGGACGATGCCGCGCGCGCCCTTCGGCACCGCGATATGGGTAGTGCAGACGATCGACCCGATATGCATGATGGTTCCCCACTCTTGAATCTTGAAACCCGGCCCGCTGGCGAGCCGGCAAATGCACGATCCGCGCCGCTCTCGGCGGAGCGTTGCGCGTGATCCCATTGTTCACGGTTTATCGAAGCGCGAAAAGAAGAAGAAGCGGGCGAAGTGCCGCGAATTCGTCGAATGTCTCCAATCAACCACTGCGCCGGGCATGCACTTGCCCGCCCGGTTACCCCCATCATACCCTGTCGAATGCGGCTGCCTACCGAAACCGTCCGGCGCCGCCGCGCACGCGCGATCGACGCAACGCGCGTCCCGCTTCGCTTGCGCCGCGCGCAATCGTCGGAGCACGCCCGCGATCGGCGCTCACATCACGTCCCGCGCGTCGCTTGCCGATCGCCTTCTTCCGTTCGCCGAAAGCTTGCATGCGCATCGGCCAGAGAGCGGGCGCCGTCTTGCATCGCCCCGCCCGCGATGCGCCGCCGCCGACAGCAGTTGCGTTCGACGGCTGCCTTGCGGTACCTTTGGCTTTCATTCGCGTTCAATCGCATTCCGACACGATGCATCCGCTCACGTCCGCCCGCGCAACATCCCGGCCGCAGTTCGACTCGCGGCCGCGGGCGTGCGTGCATCCGTCGGTCCTTCCTCCTCCTGTCGCACCGCCGCGCGTCTGCGCCGCGCCGCCCCCGCCGGCGGCACGCGCCGGCTGACTCGCCGGCTTCTTCGTCTTCCATTCGCCCCGTTGTCTGCACGTGCGTGCGTCATGACGCACGGCACGTTGCCGCGCGCGGATGGAACGTTTCGATCCGTTCGACAGGTGGATTCACATGGTTTCGTTCAAACGCGCGCTTGCCGCGCATGGCGCGACGTCGCTCTTCGTGCTGCTGTGGAGCAGCGGCGCGATCTTCGCTGAACTCGGTTTGCGGCACGCCTCCGCGTTCGCCTTTCTCACTGCCCGTTTCGCGCTCGCCTCACTCGTGCTGATCGTGCTGGCCTTCATGCGCAAACGCTGGCTGCCGCGCGGCGAGCGGCGCATGGCCGCGCTGACCGGATTGCTGATGATGGGCGGCTATTCGATCTTCTATCTGCTCGCGCTCGAGCGCGGCATCGCGCCCGGCGTGCTCGCGACGATCCTCGGCGTGCAGCCGATCCTCACGCTCGCGATCGTCGAGCGGCGCTGGCAGCCGGCGCGCATCGCGGGGCTCGCGCTGTCGCTCGCCGGCCTCGCGCTCGTCGTCGGTCGCGGCGTGAGCGGCGGGACGGGCGGCCTGTCGGCGGCCGGCATCGCGTGCGCGCTCACGGCGCTCGTCGCGCTGACCGTCGGCTCGCTGCTGCAAAAGCGCGTGCGCGCGGCGCCCGCCGACGTGCTGCCGATGCAGAACGCGATCGGCCTCGCGCTGTGCGTCGCGATCGTGCCGTTCCGGCCGGTGTCGTTCGAGCTGAACTGGGCGTTCGTCGTGCCGCTGCTGTGGCTCGGCATCGTGATTTCGGTGATCGCGCAACTGCTGTTCTACCGATTGATGCAGCGCGGCGATCTCGTGAACGTGACGAGCCTGTTCTATCTCGTGCCGGTCGTCACCACGCTGATGGATGCCGCGTGGCTCGGCAACCGGCCCGAGCCGCTCGCGCTCGCCGGCATGGGCGCGATCATCGCCGGGCTCGCGCTCGTGTTCCGCGCGCCGGCCGGCCGCCCGCAATCCGACCGCGCGTGAGCGGGCCGGCCGCCGCGCCCGCGGGTGCGGCGGCCCGTATCGGACACATACGACGATTCCGCGAAAATCGAAAGGAACGGGAAAGATGCGTGCAAGGCGTTCGTCTTGTTCGCACGAAAAATGCGAGATTCCCGGGGCTTTCCGCTGATTTTTAATGGTTCGGATAGCGAAAAACGCCGCCGGTTGCCTATACTCGAATGGACCGGCCTGCTCGTAACGGGCCGGACCAACTAGAAACACCCGGCATGGGGCCGGGGTGAGCGCACGCGTGCCGGCTTCGGCCGATATCCCGCGGGGATGGAGCCGCCAAGGCACGCACTGAAGCGCTCACTTCGGCCGACACTGGAGACACGCATGACGACCTATTTCACGATCGGCGACTTCATCCTGTTGATTCCGATGGCGCTGGCCGGAGCGCTATTTCTCGGCGCGGTGCCGTGCGCCACCCAGTTCCGTCACAACCTGCTGCGCGTACTCGGCGTCATTCTCGGCGTCGGCGTCGCGGTATTGCTCGTTGAAGGCCTGCCCGCGCTGATCTAGCGCCACCGCCGTGCGCGACACACCTCGCTGCACGGCAGCGAGGTGACGCACTGCCTGCGCGTCGACGATACGGCGCGCGATGTTTCGCATGCCGTATCGAGTTCCGGTCAGATCGCCTGATCGGTGGACGGCTTTTCCCACAGATTGATGCCGCCTTCCGTCGCGTAGCGATCGATCTCCGCGAGCTCCTCCGCCGAGAATTCGAGGTTCTTCAACGCACCGAAGTTCTCGCGCACCTGCTCCGCCCGGCTCGCGCCGATCAGCGCGGACGTCACGCGGCCGTCACGCAGCACCCACGCCAGCGCCATCTGCGCGAGGCTCTGCCCGCGCCGTTCGGCGATTGCGTTGAGCTTGCGTACATGCTCGAGGTTGTCCGCGCTCAGGTGCTCCTGCTTCAGCGAGCCGCCGCCCGGCTTGTTCACGCGCGCGTCGGCCGGCACGCCGTTCAGATACTTCGACGTGAGCAAGCCCTGCGCGAGCGGCGTGAACGCGATGCTGCCCGCGCCGACGTCGTCGAGCGTGCCGAGCAGGTCGCGCTCGATCCAGCGGTTCAGCAGGTTGTACGACGGCTGGTGAATCAGCAGCGGCACCTTGTACTGCGCGAGCAGGTCGGCCATCTCGCGCGTCTTCGCGGCCGAGTACGACGAGATGCCGATGTAGAGCGCCTTGCCCTGCTGCACGGCCGAGGCCAGCGCGCCCGCCGTTTCCTCGAGCGGCGTATGCGCGTCGAAACGGTGCGAATAGAAGATGTCGACGTAGTCGAGCCCCATCCGCTGCAGACTCTGATCGAGGCTCGCGAGCACGTACTTGCGCGAGCCGCCGCCGCTGCCGTACGGGCCCGGCCACATGTCCCAGCCGGCTTTCGTCGAGATCAGCAGCTCGTCGCGATACGGCCGGAAATCCTCCTTCAGCAGCCGGCCGAAGTTGGTTTCGGCGCTGCCGTACGGCGGCCCGTAGTTGTTCGCGAGGTCGAAATGGTTGATGCCGAGATCGAACGCGGTGCGCAGGATCTCACGCTGCGTCGAGATCGGCGTCGAATCGCCGAAGTTGTGCCACAGGCCGAGCGACAGGGCGGGCAGTTTGAGCCCGGATTTGCCGCAGGTACGGTATTGCATGTCGGCATAACGTTCGGAAGCTGCTTCGTAGGCCATGAGTCTGTTCCGTCAGGACATCGGGGGAAGGGACGCGCGCCGGCCGCGCCGATGGCGCGACGGCGGCGAAGGAGTCATACGACGACTATGGTAGCGAAAGCGGCCGAATCGCGCACGGCGGCACGGCGATGGACGCGACCGCGGCGCTCGCCTACACTGCGGCGTCTCGAATCACCGTTTCAGCGAGGTTGGTATGTCCCGGGTCATCTCGGTTGCACTGCTCGTCGGCGGCATCGTGCTGCTGTATTTCGGCGGCCAGTCGTTCCATTCGATCAACGACAACGTGTCGCGCTTCTTCACCGGCTCGCCCGCGACGAAGACGATCCTGCTGATCGTCGGCGGCGCCGTCGCGTCGTTCATCGGCCTGATCGGCCTCGCGATGCCGGGCGGCAAGCGCTGATCGCGACGCATCCGCGGCTCGCGTCACGCGCGGGGGCCGCGCCAAACGAAACGGGCGGCCAGGCCGCCCGTCGTTTCATCCGCCCGCGATGCGCCGCATCGCGTGGCCGCGGCGGCTTCACCGGCCGCCAGATCCGCGCCTAGAACTGCACTTCCGGCTTCGACGCCGAGCGCGTGCCGGGCACCGGCCGGTTGCTTGCACCGTGGTACGTGTACACGAGCGAGAACTTCACCTGGTCGGAACGGTTCTGCCCGGCCGAATGCAGCGTGTTGCAGTGGAAGAACACGACGTCGCCCGTCTGCAGCGACGGGCACGTGGCCGCGTCGATCATCCTGCGATTTTCCGGCAGATCGCCGCGGAAGAACTTCGCGTCATCGAACGCTTCCGGCCCGAATTCGGCCGTATGCGAGCCGGGCACCAGCCACAGCGCGCCGTTCTCGTTGGTTTCCGGCCCGAGCGCGAGCCACACCGACACCATGTCCGGGCGCTCGAACGCCCAGTAGCGGAAATCGCGATGCCAGCCGGTCAGGCTGCCGTACGCCGGGTGCTTCGTCATCATGCAGTTGTGATGCGCGCGCGACAGCACGGGTTGCTCACCGAAATACTCGCGCATCCACGCGCCGATTTCGGGCGCGATCGCACGCTCGGCGAATGCCGGATCGCGCGCGTACGCATCGAGCAGGCGCCGCACCGTATGCCCGCCGGGCGCATGCTTCGATTCGGGCGCGCCCGGGTAGCGCAGGTCGGCCTCGAATTCGATCGGCTCGGCGGCCTCCCGCAACTGGCGCTCCGCGATCTGCCTGAGCGTCGCGCACTGCGCTTCGCCGACGAGGCCGCGCGCGACGACGAAGCCGCGCTCGCGCAATTCCGCGACTTGCGCGCGGATCGATTCCGACTGCAATGGAGACGACATGGGATGCCAGACGTTTATTGTGTGAATGTGACGATTGTAAATCGGCGCCGGATACCGCGAACAGCGCCATTGTCGTGCGCAGGGGCATGCCAATCGCGGATTTGATCCAGCGCAAGGGAACTGTGCGGCGCGGCACCTGCCTGAGCGACAGGCGGTATGCGGCACACGCGTTGCGGCACAAGGGTTTATCGCGACTTTTGCCCGTCACGAATCCCCTGTAGCCTGACGCGGCCTGTCAATTCTGGCGGGCGCGGCGCGCAACGGGTTTCGGTAAGATCCGTTGCGTCATCCGAGGCCGTTCATACCAGTGCGCTCTGCAGGGCGCCATCCATACAAGCGAAGCATCGTTCACATGCCATTCCGTCTGACTTCCCGTTTCAACCGCGCCGCGAAGCGCGTCGTGCCGTCCGCTCCCGCCCGCCCGCTGCGCCACCACCGCGCACGCACGCAGGCGCTGGCCGAACGTACGCACCCGCACAGCCGGCTGGACGGCATCCGTGCGTGGTTTCACGCGTTTTTCTCGATGATGAGCACGCAGGCGTTCGCGCGCCGCGCCGGCCTGCGCTCGCTGCTGCAGAAGCCGTCGTCGCTGCGCGCGCTCGCGCTGCGCCGCAAGCTCGGCCCGCAGCGCCGCATCAACCGCCCGCGTCGCCTCGCGGCCAGCAACGGCTGGTTCGGGTTCGGCGCGCGCTGAGAATGTACCCGGCGGGCGTCGTCCGCCCCGATCGGCCGCCATTGCTTCGGCGATCGAACCCATAAAAAAACCCCGGCTTGGCCGGGGTTTTTCATTTCAGGCGAGCGACGTTCACGCGACGCGTGCGGTCGGCTCCACGCCGGCCGCTTCGGCCAGCGCGAGCGCCTTGTCGGTCGCTTCCCACGAGAACTCCGGCTCTTCGCGGCCGAAGTGACCGTAAGCCGCGGTCTTCTCGTAGATCGGGCGCAGCAGGTCGAGCATCTTGATGATGCCCTTCGGACGCAGGTCGAAATGCTCGCGCACGAGCTTCGTGATCACCGCATCCGACACGCGGCCCGTGCCGAACGTGTTGACCATCACCGAGGTCGGCTCGGCCACGCCGATCGCGTACGACACCTGGATCAGCGCGCGCGACGCGAGGCCCGCGGCGACGATGTTCTTCGCGACGTAGCGGCCCGCATACGCGGCCGAACGGTCGACCTTCGACGGATCCTTGCCCGAGAACGCGCCGCCGCCGTGCGGTGCGGCACCGCCGTAGGTGTCGACGATGATCTTGCGGCCCGTCAGCCCGCAATCGCCCTGCGGGCCGCCGATCACGAACCGGCCGGTCGGGTTCACGAGGAACTTGATGTCGCCCTTGATCAGTTCGGCCGGCAGCGTCGGCTTGATGATTTCCTCGATCACCGCTTCGCGCAGCGCGGGCAGTTCGATGTCCGGTGCGTGCTGCGTGGACAGCACGACGGTGTCGATCGAATCGGGCTTGCCGTCGACGTAGCGGACGGTGACCTGCGACTTCGCGTCCGGACGCAGCCATTGCAGGCGGCCGTCGCGGCGCAGGCTGGCCTGGCGCTCGACGAGGCGGTGCGACAGGTAGATCGGCAGCGGCATCAGTTCCGGCGTTTCGTCGCACGCATAGCCGAACATCAGGCCCTGGTCGCCCGCGCCTTGATCGAGGTTGTCGTCGTGTGCACGATCGACGCCCTGCGCGATGTCCGGCGATTGCTTGTCGTATGCGACGAGCACCGCGCAACCCTTGTAGTCGATACCGTAGTCGGTGTTGTCGTAGCCGATGCGCTTGATCGTATCGCGCGCGATCTGGATGTAATCGATGTTCGCCGTCGTGGTGATTTCACCGGCCAGCACGACGAGACCGGTGTTGCACAGCGTTTCCGCCGCGACGCGGGAGTATTTGTCCTGCTCGAGGATGGCGTCGAGAATCGCGTCCGAGATTTGGTCCGCGACTTTGTCCGGATGGCCTTCGGAGACGGATTCGGACGTGAAGAGATAATCGTTTGCCACTTTTTCAGGCTCCTGTGTGGTTACGGTTGGTTTCACGTAGCCAGCTTCGTTGGGCCTGAAGCGGCGACGCTTTAGCGGATTACCAGGACCGGGCAGCGTGTGTCGCGCCAGCCGGCTTCGCCCCGCAAGTTGTCAGTTAACTCGGCGAAGCCCGTATTATAGCGGCTTTCCTGAATTGTCACAGAGCGCCGCCCGTGCTGCATCTTCCGCTGTCTTACCACCCTGTTCGCAACGTGCCGGCCAGCCGGCCCCACGGAGATTCCGCATGCTAGGCCGCCTCGGCACGCACCTCGCCATCGGCTTGCTGAAGCTGCTCGCGCTACTGCCGTACGGTCTGACCGCACGGTTCGGCGATGGCCTCGGCTGGCTGCTGTATCAGATCCCCAGCCGGCGAAAGCGCATCGTACATACGAATCTGAAACTCTGCTTCCCCGACTGGAGCGACGAGCGGCGCGAGGACGTGGCGGGCCGGCATTTCCGCCATGCGATCCGCAGCTACGTCGAGCGCAGCGTGCAGTGGTTCGGCTCGGAGAAGAAGCTCGCGAAGCTGATCCAGGTCGACAGCGCGGTCGATCTCACCGATCCGGACCTGCCGCCGACGCTGTTCCTCGGCCTGCACTTCGTCGGCATCGAAGCCGGTTCGATCTGGCTGAACCGGTCGCTGCACCGCCGCTGCGGATCGCTGTACCAGCCGTTCTCGAACGCGGTGCTCGAGGAGGAGGCGAAGAAGGCGCGCGGGCGCTTCGACGCCGAGATGGTCGGCCGCGCGGACAGCGCGCGCGTCGTGCTGCGCTGGCTGCGCGACCGCAAGCCGGTGATGCTCGGCGCCGACATGGACTACGGGCTGCGCAACTCGACGTTCGTCCCGTTCTTCGGCGTGCCGGCGTGCACGCTGACGGCCGTCGGCCGGCTCGCGAAGACGGGCCGTGCGCAGGTCGTGCCGTTCATCGGCGAGGTGTTGCCGAACTACAAGGGCTACCGTCTGAAGGTGTTCAAGCCGTGGGATCACTACCCGACCGGCGACGACGATCTCGACGCGCGGCGGATGAACGCATTCCTCGAGGAACAGATTCCGCTGATGCCCGAGCAGTACTACTGGGTGCACAAGCGCTTCAAGACGCGCCCGCCCGGCGAGCCGAGCCTGTACTGACCCTGCCGCGAGACGTTCGCGGGCGCGCCGTCATGCGCGTGCCCGCGCCCTCGCCACCTTCGGCGCGCCCTTGGCGCGCGCGCGCCAGAGATCGTAGGCCGACTGCTGCGCGAGCCACAGATCGGCCCTTCCCCCGTTTTCCTCGCCGAGCCACGCTTCGAGGCGCAACGCCATTTCCGGCGAGATGCCGGCATGGCCGTGCAGGATCCGCGACAGTGCGGCACGCGTCACGCCGAGTTGCGACGCGGCCTCGGTGACGGTCAGGCCGAGCGCCGGCAGCACGTCGTCGCGCAGCGTTTCGCCCGGATGGGGCGGATTGAAGATGCGGGTCATGGTGTTGGATCAATTCAGTGACGAGGCGCGATGCCGGAAACGCCGGCAGCGCATAGCCGCACTATACGAATCACCGGATTGGGACATCAATTTGACGGGTACGAAATACACATCGCGTACCGGCCACAGCCGAGCCCGCCACGCCGCCCCCTGTCAATCCGCCCGCTCATCATCCGCGCGACCAGTCGGCGCGATCGGCAGACAAGGCCCTCGCCCCCCGCACAACGGACGCCGGCCCGCCCGGCGCAGGACGCCCCTGTCGGCTGCATGTATCATTTGCGGTTGAGATCGGCACGACGAACGAGGCCGCCCGGCATGGCAGCCGGCCGTCCGTGTCGTGCCGACCGCCTTGTTCGCCATGGAATTCCGGACCCAGTGAAACTCTCGTTCACCAAGATGCACGGCGCGGGCAACGACTTCGTCGTGCTCGACGGCTATTCGCGCGCGCTGCCGCCGCTCACCGAAGCGCAGGTGCGCGCGCTCGCCAACCGCCACTTCGGTATCGGCGCCGATCAGTTGCTGCTCGTCGAGAAACCGACCGTCGACGGCGCGGATTTCAAGTACCGGATCTTCAATTGCGACGGCGGCGAGGTCGAGCACTGCGGCAACGGCGCACGCTGCTTCGTGAAGTTCGTCAGCGACCGCGGCCTGACCGACAAGCGCAGCGTGCGCGTGCAGGTCATGAAGGGCCTGATCACGCTGACGCTGCAGGAGAACGGCGAAGTCGTCGTCGACATGGGCGCGCCCGTGTTCGCGCCCGCGCAAGTGCCGTTCGAGGCGTCGGGCCTCGACGGCCGCAAGGAAGGCAACGACACGCTGTGGCCGCTCGACGTCGGCGGCGCGACGCGCTGGATCTCGACGGTGTCGATGGGCAATCCGCACGCGGTGCAGGTCGTCGCCGACGTCGAAGCGTATCCGGTGCTGGAAGAAGGCCCGCTGATCGAGCGCCATGCGCGCTTCCCGCAGCGCGTGAACGCCGGCTTCATGCAGATCGTGTCGCGCCACGAGGTGAAGCTGCGCGTGTACGAACGTGGCGCGGGCGAGACGCTCGCGTGCGGCACCGGCGCGTGCGCGGCGGTCGCGGCCGGTATCCGGCGCGGCCTGCTCGATTCGCCCGTGACCGTGCACACGCACGGCGGCACGCTGACGATCGGCTGGGACGGCGCGCGCGACGAAACCGCCGCGCTGATGATGGCCGGCCCCGCCACGACCGTGTTCGAAGGCGAGATCGACCTGAACGCCTGACCCTGCAACGTCCCTGATAACTGAACGCTCCAGCCACATGAACGATCGCGAAGTCGCCGACTACCTGCTCGCCAATCCCGAATTCTTCGCGCAGCACGCCGAACTGCTCGCGACGATCCGTCTCGCGAACCCGCACGGCAAGGCCGCGATCTCGCTGCAGGAGCGGCAGATGGAAATGCTGCGCGACAAGAACAAGCATCTCGAACGCCGGCTCGCCGAGCTCGTGCGCTACGGCCACGAGAACGACAGCCTGTCGGCGAAGTTCAGCCGCTGGACCGCGCGCGTGATCGCGGAACGCGATCCGTATGCGCTGCCGCGCACGATCGCCGACGGCATCGCCGACGTGTTCGACGTGCCGCAAACGGCGCTGCGCGTGTGGGACGTGGCCGACACCTACGCGCAAGCCGATTTCGCCCGCCAGGTCGGCGAGGAAGTGCGCCTGTTCACGAACGGGCTGTCGACGCCGTACTGCGGCGCGAACACGGGCTTCGAGGCCGCCCAGTGGCTCGCGCCCGCGCGCGCCGCCGCGAGCGCGGCGGAAGGCGCCGAAGCCGCGCCGGCCGGCGACGGCTCGGCCGCGTCGGTCGCGCTGCTCGCGCTGCGTGCGCCGCTCGCGGGCAACGATGCACCCGCGTTCGGCCTGCTGGTCCTCGGTTCGCCCGATCCGCGCCGCTTCCACGACGGGATGGCCACCGACTTCCTCGCGCAGATCGCGACGCTCGCGAGCGCCGCGCTCACGCGCCTGCTGCCGCACTGATCCGCCGCACGCGATGACCGACGATCCGATCGCCGCCTACCTGTCGAACCTGAAGCACGTCAGGCAACTGTCGGAACACACGCTGCGCGCATACACGCACGAGCTCGACGAACTGCGGAAGCTTGCCGCCGGCCGGCCGCTCGAAGCATTGACCGCCGGCGACATGCGCGGCGCGGTCGCGCGCGCGCATGCGGGCGGGCTGTCCGCGCGCTCGATCTCGCACCGGCTGTCCGCCTGGCGCGCGTTCTACCGCTGGCTCGCGCAACGCATCGAGATGCCCGCGAACCCGGTCGCCGCGGTACGCGCGCCGAAGCGCCCGAAAACCCTGCCGAAGGCGCTGTCGGTCGACGACGCATCCGCGCTGATGGACGCGCCGCTCGCCGGCACGACCGAAGGCATCCGCGATCACGCGATCCTCGAGCTGTTCTATTCGTCGGGGCTGCGCCTCGCCGAATTGATCGGGCTCGACGTCCGGTACACGCAGGCCGACGGCTACCGCTCGGCCGGCTGGCTCGATCTCGCCGAGGCCGAAGTCACCGTGCGCGGCAAGGGCAACAAGGAGCGCAAGGTGCCGGTCGGCCGCAAGGCGATCGACGCGCTGAACGCGTGGCTCGCGGTGCGCGGCGAGTTCGTGAAGCACGATCCGCATCCGCTGTTCGTGTCGGTGCGCGGCAACCGGATGTCGCCGGGCGTGGTGCGCGAGCGCGTGAAGCGCGCGGCGCTCGCCGCCGGCATCCCCGCCAACGTCCACCCGCACGTGCTGCGCCATTCGTTCGCGACGCACGTGCTGCAGTCGAGCGGCGACCTGCGCGCGGTGCAGGAACTGCTCGGCCACGCGAGCGTCGCCGCGACGCAGGTCTATACGTCGCTCGACTTCCAGCATCTCGCGAAGATTTACGACAGCGCGCATCCGCGCGCGAAGAAGCGCGACTGACGCGCGCCCCGTGTTACCCGCCGCGCGCGGCAGCCGGCACCGGCCGGCGTCGCGCCCGGCCCCTTTCGATCTCACCATGCAAACCGTCACCCTCAAGCCGTCCAAGGAAAAATCGCTGCTGCGCCGCCATCCGTGGATCTACGCCAATGCGATCGACCGCGTCGACGGCAAGCCCGCGCCCGGCGCGACCGTGCTCGTGCGCGCGCACGACGGCCGCTTCCTCGCGCGCGGCGCGTACAGCCCCCAGTCGCAGATCCGCGTGCGGGTGTGGAGCTTCGACGAGCACGAACCGATCGATCACGCGTTCTTCAAGCGCCGCGTGCAGCGCGCGGTCGCGCACCGCACGACGATGGTGTCGGGCACGGGCGCGGTGCGGCTCGTGTTCGGCGAAGCCGACGGGCTGCCGGGGCTGATCGTCGACTACTACGTCGCGGACACCGCCGAAGCCGGCGCCGCGCCGCGCGGCCAGCTCGTCTGCCAGTTCATGGCCGCGGGCGTCGAAGCGTGGAAGGACGCGATCGTCGCGGCGCTCACCGGCGCGACCGGCTGCCCGAACGTGTACGAGCGCTCGGACGTGTCGATCCGCGACAAGGAAGGGCTCGAACAGACGACGGGCGTACTGGCCGGCGACGCGCCGCCCGCGACGCTGATCGCGAACGAAAACGGCGTGCGCTACCACGTCGACGTGCCGAACGGCCACAAGACGGGCTTCTATGTCGACCAGCGCGACAACCGCGCGCTCGTCGCGCAGTACGCGGCCGACCGCGACGTGCTGAACTGCTTCTGCTACACGGGCGGCTTCTCGCTCGCGGCGCTCAAGGGCGGTGCGAAACGCGTCGTGTCGATCGACTCGTCGGGCGACGCGCTCGCGCTCGCGCAGCAGAACGTCGTGGCCAACGGCTTCGACGCGGCGCGCGCGACCTGGCTCGACGCCGATGCGTTCAAGACGCTGCGCCGCCTCGTCGACGAAGGCGAGCGTTTCGACCTGATCGTGCTCGATCCGCCGAAGTTCGCGCCGACGCGCGACAGCGTCGATCGCGCGGCGCGCGCGTACAAGGACATCAACCTGAGCGGCTTCAGGCTGCTGCGTCCGGGCGGCCTGCTGTTCACGTACTCGTGCTCGGGCGCGATCGACATGGACCTGTTCCAGAAGATCGTCGCGGGCGCCGCGGCAGACGCGAAGGTCGACGCGCGGATCCTGAAGCGGCTCGGAGCGGGCGTCGATCACCCGCTGCTCGCGGCGTTCCCGGAAGGCGAATATCTGAAGGGCCTGCTGTTGCAAATCGTCTGATCGCCCCGATCTTGGCGGACACCCCGGTCCGCCGGCCCCGCCTGTCGGGCCGACGCTTGCCCCTGTCGTCCGGACGACGGGCGGGGGCTTGACAGGTATGTTTCAATGGATGGTTGTGCGCCCCGGCTCGCAGCGCGAGGGCGCGACGCACATCCTGGTTTTGACCCCGATTCACGAACCACAGGCGACCGACATGGCCACTCCCGTCACCATCCTTACCGGCTTCCTCGGCAGCGGCAAGACGACGCTGCTCAAGCGCATCCTGAACGAACAGCACGGCATGAAGATCGCCGTGATCGAGAACGAGTTCGGCGAAGAGAACATCGACAACGAAATCCTCGTGCAGGATTCGAACGAGCAGATCATCCAGATGAGCAACGGCTGCATCTGCTGCACGATCCGCGGCGACCTCGCCCGCGCGCTCGGCGATCTGGCCGCGAAGAAGCGCGAAGGCAAGCTCGATTTCGACCGCATCGTGATCGAGACGACCGGCCTCGCGAACCCGGGCCCGGTCGCACAAACGTTCTTCATCGACAGCGAAATCGCCGACGATTTCCTGCTCGACGCGGTCATCACGCTGGTCGACGCGAAGCACGCGAACGCGCAGCTCGACGAACACGAAGTGGTGCAGCGCCAGGTCGGTTTCGCCGATCGCCTGTTCATCACGAAGTCGGATCTCGTCGACGATCAGACCGTCGCCGGCCTCAAGCACCGCCTGATGCACATGAACCCGAAGGCCGCGATCAAGGTCGTGAATTTCGGCGAGGCGGACATCAAGGAAATCTTCGACCTGCGCGGCTTCAACCTGAATGCGAAGCTCGAGATCGATCCCGATTTCCTCGCCGAGGACGATCACGCGCACGACCACCACGATCACGACCATGATCACGATCACGCGAATTGCGACCACGATCACGGTCAATGCGCGCACGATCACGACCACGGCCACGGCCACCACCATCACCACCACGCGCACCACGACGACAAGATCAAGTCGTTCGTGTACCGCAACGACCGCCCATTCGACCCGAACAAGCTGGAAGACTTCCTCGGCGGCATCCTGCAGATCTACGGCGAGCGGATGCTGCGCTACAAGGGCGTGCTGTACATGAAGGGCGTCGACCGCAAGGTCGTGTTCCAGGGCGTGCACCAGATGATGGGCAGCGACCTCGCGGCGAAGTGGCTGCCGGTCGAGAAGAAGACCAACAAGATGGTGTTCATCGGCGTCGACCTGCCGCAGGACCTGATCACCGACGGCCTCGACGCCTGCCTCGCCTGACCCGCGCGGGCGCCCGCCGCGCCCTTGCTGCCCGGCCGCCTGCGAGGCGGCGGGGGCTGCCGCGCGACGCCTTTGCCGGGCAGGGTTTCGCCGTCATCGCTTTTTCGCGATTTGCGCGTTATATTTTCTAGATATTGGCGCAGCCGACGGGGATCGACCCGATACGGCGCCCGCTTGCGATTCAGTTACAATACGTGCCCGCTGGAGTACGGCAACAAACAGGCCCGGTTCTTGCTGAACCAGTTTTCCGGGCATCGCAACCGCGCCGGATCGCCAATCCGCCTCCCGGCCGCGGCCGATGCGATGTGCCGCGCAGCACACCGGTTCGCAGCGCGCGCAAATCTGCGCCAGGCCTATCCTGGTATTTGAGAACCGGTTTTCCAGAGGCTTTCGGCCCCGCGGCGGCAAATCGCAAATGATTGCAAGCGCGGTTGCGGGTAATCCCAAAGTGCAGGCAATATCTGTTGATTTGCCGCACATTGAAGAAGCAAGCAGATGACGAAGAAACTCTTGACCGAAGCCGAAATCCTGAAGATGAGCGACAAGGATTACATGAATGAGGATCAGCTCGCCTTCTTCAAAAATCGGCTCGAACAGTTGCAGGCGGACATCCTCAAGAATGCAGGCCAGACGACCGAGAACCTGCGCGAGACGGTGATCGTCCCCGATCCCGCCGACCGCGCGACGATCGAGGAAGAGCACGCGCTCGAGCTGCGCACGCGCGATCGCGAACGCAAGCTCCTCAAGAAGGTTCAGCAGTCGCTCGCCCGCATCGATTCCGGCGATTACGGCTGGTGTGAGGAAACGGGCGAGCCGATCGGCATTCCGCGCCTGCTCGCGCGTCCGACCGCCACGCTGTCGCTCGAGGCGCAGGAGCGCCGCGAGCTGCGCCAGAAGCTGTTCGGCGACTGATCGAGCGGCATTCCGCTCCGACACACGCTGCTTCCCGAAAGCGCGCGGCCTGCCGCGCGCTTTTTGTTTTCCGGCACCGGTTCAGGGCCTGTGCCCCTGATAACGGGCTTGCGCCGACCGATTTGCCTCCCCCTCTTGATATCCCGGCGCCCGCCCTAAAATGAAACGGACGCGCGCCGGGCCGCTCCCTGGCGCACTGCGGATTCACGCGGCGGCGCGTCGCGCCGCCCGACTCTTCCCCGTTTTTCTCAAGGAACGCAGATGGAGCAATTTCACGGCACGACCATCGTTTCGGTCCGGCGCGGCGACAAGGTCGCGCTCGGCGGCGACGGCCAGGTAACCCTCGGCAACATCGTCATGAAGGGTGGCGCGCGGAAAGTGCGGCGGATCTACAACAACCAGGTACTGGTCGGATTCGCGGGCGGCACCGCCGATGCGTTCTCGCTGCTCGACCGCTTCGAGGCGAAGCTCGAGAAGCACCAGGGCAACCTGACCCGCGCGGCGGTCGAGCTCGCGAAGGACTGGCGCACCGACCGGATGCTGCGCCGCCTCGAGGCGATGCTGATCACGGCCGATGCGAACACCACGCTCGTCATCACCGGCAACGGCGACGTGCTCGATCCGGAAGGCGGCATCTGCGCGATCGGCTCGGGCGGCGCGTACGCGCAGGCAGCGGCCCGCGCGCTCGTCGAGAACACCGAACTGTCGCCGCGCGAGATCGTCGAGAAGTCGCTCGGGATCGCCGGCGACATGTGCATCTACACGAACCACAACCGCATCATCGAAACGATCGAGTAAGGACCGCCCCATGAGCACCATGACCCCTGCCGAGATCGTCTCGGAACTCGACAAGCACATCATCGGCCAGAACAAGGCGAAGAAGGCCGTCGCCGTCGCGCTGCGCAACCGCTGGCGCCGCCAGCAGGTCGCCGATCCGCTGCGCACGGAAATCACGCCGAAGAACATCCTGATGATCGGGCCGACGGGCGTCGGCAAGACCGAAATCGCGCGCCGCCTCGCGAAGCTCGCCGATGCGCCGTTCATCAAGATCGAGGCCACCAAGTTCACCGAAGTCGGCTACGTCGGCCGCGACGTCGACAGCATCGTGCGCGACCTCATGGAGACCTCGGTCAAGCAGACGCGCGAGACCGAAATGCGCAAGGTGCGCAGCAAGGCCACCGACCAGGCGGAAGACCGCATCCTCGACATCCTGCTGCCGCAACCGCGCGCGGTGGGTTTCGGCGGCAATGCCGATCACGCCAACGACGACAACAACGCGACGCGCCAGACCTTCCGCAAGCGCCTGCGCGAAGGCCAGCTCGACGACAAGGAAGTCGAGCTCGACCTCGAGCAGCCGTCGGTCGGCATGGACATCATGGCGCCGCCGGGCATGGAAGAGATGACCGAGCAGATCCGCTCGATGTTCTCGAACCTCGGCAGCGGCAAGAAGCAGCGCCGCAAGGTGAAGATCAAGGAAGCGCTGAAGCTGCTGACCGACGAGGAAGCGGCGAAGATGCTGAACGAAGAGGAAGTGAAGACGAAGGCCGTGCAGAACGTCGAGCAGAACGGCATCGTGTTCCTCGACGAGATCGACAAGATCACGTCGCGCAACAACGAAGGCAGCGGCGGCGAAGTGTCGCGCCAGGGCGTGCAGCGCGACCTGCTGCCGCTCGTCGAAGGCACGACGGTCAACACGAAGTACGGGATGGTGAAGACCGATCACATCCTGTTCATCGCGAGCGGCGCGTTCCACCTGGCGAAGCCGAGCGATCTGATTCCCGAACTGCAAGGCCGCTTCCCGATCCGCGTCGAGCTCGATTCGCTGTCGGTGAACGATTTCGAAGCGATCCTCGTCGCGACCGACGCAAGCCTCGTCAAACAGTACCAGGCGCTGCTCGCGACCGAGGACGTGCAGCTCGAATTCGCCGACGACGGCATCCGGCGCCTCGCCGAGATCGCGTTCGCGGTCAACGAGAAAACCGAGAACATCGGCGCGCGCCGGCTGTACACGGTGATCGAGAAGCTGCTCGAGGAAGTGTCGTTCTCGGCCGGCAACCATGCGGGCGAGCGCGTGACGATCGACGCGAAGTATGTCGATCGCGCGCTCGGCGAAGTGTCGCAGGACGAAGACCTGTCGCGCTACGTGCTGTAACGCGCGCAGTGCGGGACGAGAGACGGGCGGCCCCTTCGGGGGTCGCCCGTTTTCATTGGTGCGCCCGCTTACTGCCGCACCGGCTTCTTCGCGAGCTTGCGCTGCAGCGTGCGGCGGTGCATGTTCAGCGCGCGCGCGGTCGCCGAAATGTTGTTGTTGTTCTCGGCCAGCACGCGCTGGATGTGTTCCCATTCGAGCCGGTCCACCGACAGCACGACCGGATTCTCGAGCGCCTCGTCGGCCTGCACTTCGGTCGCGTTGGTCTGCAGCGCGGCCAGGATCGACTCGACGTTCGCCGGCTTCGCGAGGTAGTTGTCGGCGCCTTCCTTCACGGCCTGCACGGCGGTCGCGATGCTTGCGTAGCCGGTCAGCACCAGGATCCGCGCATCGGGCTGCAGGTCGCACAGCGGCGCGATCAGGCTCAGCCCCGAATCCTCGCCGAGATGCAGGTCGACGGTGATGAACTGGAACTTGCCGCCCGCGGCGAGCCTGAGCGCCGCCTCCTTGTCGTGCGCCTGCTGGACCGCGTAACCGCGGCGCTCGAGGCCGCGCGCGAGCGTGCCCGCGAACACCTCGTTGTCGTCGATCACCAGGAAATTGTTCTCGCTCATGTGGTTTCTCCGTCTACGTGTTGGTTGAGGCCGCCGGCATCGCGACGCGCACGACCGGCAGGCGCAGCACGGCCCGCGTGCCGCGCCCGGCCGCCGCGCCGGCCGGGCGGCTCTCCGGCGTGCCGGCTGGCCGGTCGACCGTACGTGCGCCCGTGCGTTGTCCCGATGCGGCCGCCGCGTGGCCGTTTGCCGCGCCGCCGGCCCGCCCGTTGCCGCTCGCGGCGCGCGGCGCGACATCGGACAGCTCGATCTCGCCGCCGAGCCGCGCGGCCGCGCTGAACGCGAGGTACAGGCCGACGCCGTGCCCGCCCTGCGTGCTGTCGACCGGCATCGCGCCGAGCGATTCGCGCAGCGCGGCCGGAATGCCGGGCCCGTCGTCGCATACTTCGAATTCGATTTCGTCGGCCGTGCCGCCATGCGCGACCTTCGCGGCGAGCGTCACGCGCTGCGGGCTCGCGCGCGCGGCGTTGTCGAGCAGGATCGTCAGGATCTGGCCGGCCGCGACGGTATCGTCGAGCGCGACGCCGGCCGGGCGCGCACCGAGCAGCTCGAACTGCACGTGCGGATGCCGCAGGCGCCAGTGCTCGACGAACGTGTCGAGCCAGTCGTCCACCGGCTGGCGGCTCGCCGGCGCGCTCGCGCGGCTGCGCAGGCGCGCGAGCGCCGACGTGCAGAGCGTCATCTGTTCCTCGAGCACCTTCAGGTCGGCCTCGTAGCGCGCGAGCCCCGGATCGGCGCGCGCCGCATCGCGCAACTCCTCGGCGAGCATCGCGATCGTCGACAGCGGCGTGCCCATTTCATGTGCGACGGTGGCGGCCTGCACGCCGAGCGCAACCGCCCGCTCGTCGCGCAGCAGGTGCTGCTGCGCCTCGCCGAGCGCCGCGTCGCGCTGGCGCAGCGCATTCGACATGCGCGCGACGAACCACGCGATCAGCCCGACGCTGACCATGAAGTTCGCCCACATGCCGGTACGGTAGTAGTCGAACAGGTTCGCCGGATTGTCCATGTTGAGCGGCACCGAATCGAAGCCGAGCGCCGCGTAGCAGGCCACCGCGAACGCCGCGAGCCAGATCATCAGGTGCCACGGCAGCACGGCCGCGGCGATCGCGAGCGACGGCAGGTACAGCGACACGAACGGATTGGTCGTGCCGCCCGACAGGAACAGCAGCGCGGACAGCGCGCCGAGGTCGACCCACAGCTGGCCGAGCAACTCGAAATTGGTCTCGGGCCGCGCGCGCAGCACGCGCACCCAGGTCAGCGCGTTGAAAACGATTTCGAGCGCGATGACCATCAGCATCGCCGGCAACGGCAAGTGCACGCCGAAATAGGCCTGCACGACGCCGATCGTCACGAGCTGGCCGATGATCGCGAGATTGCGCAGCCAGAACAGGTGGCTGAGGTTGACGCGCCCGGTGGTGGTGATTCGTTGCATCCGAGCAGTTTACCCGTTTAGCGGGCGGCGCCTCCACGGGGCCGGATCGGGAAGGACGAATGGACGGTCGGACGCCCCGGCGCGGCGTCCGGGGGCGCGAGCGAGCGACGTCAGCCGGGCGCCGCCGCCATGCGCCGCGCGATCTCGTCGGCGAGGCATTCCGGGCAGAGGCAGCGCGCGCGGGCTGCCGGGGCCGTGTCGCCCGGCAAGACCGGCATCGCAGCGCACCAGCAGTCGAACGGCTGCGTGTGCGCGCCGCAGTCGAAACCGCGCCCGCAGTGCGGACAACGCGCACGGCGCGGGGCCGAACGGGCGTCGGCGGCGGAATCGGTCATGGTCGAGGTGCGGAAGCGGGCACGAACGTCGCCCTACGCGACTAGCATAGCGCGGCCGACGGATTTTGCACGTCGGCCGTCTGGCCGACGGCTGCCGCCGACCCCGCCTGATGCGCCGGGCGCGGCCCCGTCCCGCGCGCCGCCGCGGCAGCGGGAGCCTTGGCCGGCGGGCCGCCGCGCGTGCCGTCCGACCTGCGCGACCCACCGTCCGGCCAGCCCAAAAACCGATGCTGCGCTGCGCCACTCCTGTACAATTCGGCCTGTTTCAACCGTTCCCAGCCAGAGCCGCCGCCATGTCAGAGCCCATCGACCTCTCGCAGATCGCCCCCACGCTGAAAGCAGAAATCCTCGCGGAGGCGCTGCCGTACATCCGCCGCTACCACGGCAAGACCGTGGTCATCAAATACGGCGGCAACGCGATGACGGAAGAGCGGCTCAAGCAGGGCTTCGCGCGCGACGTGATCCTGCTGAAACTGGTCGGCATCAACCCGGTGATCGTCCACGGCGGCGGTCCGCAGATCGATCACGCGCTGAAGAAGATCGGCAAGGCCGGCACCTTCATCCAGGGCATGCGCGTCACCGACGAAGAGACGATGGAAGTCGTCGAATGGGTGCTGGGCGGCGAAGTGCAGCAGGACATCGTGATGCTGATCAACCACTTCGGCGGTCACGCGGTGGGCCTCACGGGCAAGGACGGGGGCCTGATCCATGCGCGCAAGCTGCTGATGCCGGATCGCGACAACCCGGGCCAGTACATCGACATCGGCCAGGTCGGCGAAGTCGAGGCGATCAACCCGGCAGTCGTGAAGGCGCTGCAGGACGACGCGTTCATCCCGGTGATCTCGCCGATCGGCTTCGGCGAGGACGGCCTGTCGTACAACATCAACGCAGACCTCGTCGCGGGCAAGCTGGCCACGGTGCTGAACGCCGAGAAGCTGCTGATGATGACCAACATCCCCGGCGTGATGGACAAGGACGGCAACCTGCTGACCGACCTCTCCGCACGCGAGATCGACGCGCTGTTCGAGGACGGCACGATCTCGGGCGGCATGCTGCCGAAGATTTCGTCGGCGCTCGACGCCGCGAAGAGCGGCGTGAAGTCGGTACACATCGTCGACGGCCGCATCGAGCACTCGGTGCTGCTGGAAATCCTGACCGAGCAGCCGTTCGGCACGATGATCCGCTCGCATTGAGCGCGCGCCGCCCGCCTGCCAGCCCCGGCCTGCCGGCGTCGCTGCGGCGCCGGCGCATCTCCCGCAGCCGGCCGCGCGCCGGCACGCCCGTGTGGCTGTTCGATCTCGACAATACGCTGCACCACGCGTCGCACGCGATCTTTCCCGAGATCAATCGTGCGATGACGCAATACATCATCGACGCGCTGCAGGTCGAGCGCGCCGAAGCCGACCGCCTGCGCATCGGCTACACCGAGCGCTACGGCGCCGCGCTGCTCGGCCTCACGCGCCATCATCCGATCGATCCTCACGATTTCCTGCGCGTGGTCCACACGTTTTCCGACCTGCCCGCGATGGTGCGCGCCGAGCGCGGCCTTGCGCGCATCGTCGCCGCGCTGCCGGGCCGCAAGCTGATCCTGACCAACGCGCCGGAAAACTATGCGCGCGCGGTGCTGCGCGAGCTGGGCATCGAGCGGCTGTTCGAGCGCGTGATCGCGATCGAGCACATGCGCGACCGCCGCACGTGGCGCGCGAAGCCCGACCCTGCGATGCTGCGCCGGACGCTGCGCGCCGCGCATGCGCGGCTCGCCGACGCGATCCTCGTCGAGGATACGCGCGGCCACCTGAAGCGCTACAAGCGTCTGGGCATCGGTACCGTATGGATCACCGGCCACCTGCCCGGTCATCTGCCGGCAACCGGACGCCCGCATTATGTCGACCAGCGCATTCGTTCGTTAAAATCGCTGCGACTGGGCACACGATCGGGGCGACAGAAATGCAGCCGACTTACCCGCAGGACCAAGCCGTAACGGAAGGCCAGGCCACACCCTCTCGCCCGCGCCCGAAGCCGGGCGAGCGCCGCGTGATGATCCTGCAGACGCTCGCCGCGATGCTCGAGGCCCCGAAACCCGAGAAAATCACGACCGCCGCGCTCGCGGCCCGGCTCGACGTGTCCGAAGCCGCGCTGTACCGGCACTTCACCAGCAAGGCGAAGATGTACGAAGGGCTGATCGAGTTCATCGAGCAGGCGCTCTTCGGGCTCGTCAACCAGATCGTCGCGAAGGAGCCGAACGGCGTGCTGCAGGCGCGCACGATCGCGCTGACGATGCTCAATTTCGCCGCGAAGAACCCGGGCATGACGCGCGTGCTGACCGGCGAGGCGCTGGTCGGCGAGGACGAGCGGCTGACCGAGCGCGTGAACCAGTTGCTCGACCGCATCGAGGCGACGGTCAAGCAATGCCTGCGGGTTGCGCGCACCGAGGCGAATGCGCCGCACGAGGGCGCGGCGCCGTTCGTGCTGCCGGCCGACTACGATCCCGGCGCCCGCGCGAGCCTGCTCGTCAGCTACGTGATCGGCCGGTGGCATCGATTCGCGAAAGGCGGGTTTCAGAAGCCGCCGGGCGAGCAGGCGGATGCCCATCTGAGGCTGATCCTGCAATAGGCGACGACGATGCGCGCCCGATGCCCGCCCGATACGCGGCTCGATACGCGGCTCGATACGCCGCACGGAGCGAGCGCCTCGTATCGGGTGGTACCGATGTGCGTCAATCGCCCGCGTGCGCGTAGGATGCGCGGAACACGAAGGCCTCCGCGGGTACCGCGTTCGCGTCGATCACCTCGAGGTCGACACGTGCGAGTGTGCGCTGCGACGCCAGCGCATCGAGCCAGTGCGAGGCGAGCCGCGGCAGCACGTGCTGCTCGATGAAGCCGATCAGCAGGCGCGCACCGGTTTCCTGGACGAGACAGCGCTCGACGATGTAGTCGAGCACCGCTGGCGCATAGCCGAACGCCACCGCGTGCCCGTCCGCCATGCGCGTCACTACACGATCCAGATGCAGCCGCACGATTTGCGCCAGCGCCGCCTGTGCGAGCGGCCTGTACGGCACCACGGTCACGCGGCCAAGGAACGCGGCCGGGAACGTTTTCAGCAATACCGGCCCGAGCGCCGCGCACAGCGCATCCGCGCGAGGCGCGAGCGTCTCGTCGGAACACAGGCTCGCGATCAGCTCGGAGCCCGTGTTGCTCGTCAGCAGGATCGTGGTGTTGCGGAAATCGATGTAGCGCCCGTCGCCGTCCTCCATGTAGCCCTTGTCGAACACCTGGAAGAACATTTCGTGCACGTCGGGATGCGCCTTCTCGATCTCGTCGAGCAACACCACCGAGTACGGCCGGCGCCGCACCGCCTCGGTCAGGACGCCGCCCTCGCCGTAACCGACGTAGCCGGGCGGCGCGCCCTTCAGCCCGGACACCGTGTGGGCTTCCTGATACTCGCTCATGTTGATCGTGATCAGGTTCTGCTCACCGCCGTACAGCGCTTCGGCCAGCGCCAGCGCCGTCTCGGTCTTGCCCACACCGGACGGGCCGGCCAGCATGAACACGCCCAGCGGTTTTTTCGGATCCGTCAGCCCTGCGCGCGCGGTCTGCACGCGCTCGCCGATCTGCTGCAGCGCGTCCGGCTGACCGATCACGCGCGCCGCGAGCGTGTCGGGCAGCGTGCGCACCGCGGCAACCTCGTCGGTGACCATCCGGCGCACCGGAATACCGGTCCAGTCCGACACGATCGCCGCGACGATCGCCTCGTTCACTTCCGGGAAAACGAACGCGGCCTCGCCCTGCCGATCCACGAGCGCACGCTCGAGCGCCTGCAGCCGGTCGGCCGACACGCTGTCGGCGGCCTCGCGCACCGCCTCTCGCGCGCTCAACAGCGCCTGCGCGGCCTCGGCCTGCGCGCGCCAGCGTGCATCGACGTTCGCCGCCTCGCGCTCCAGCTCGGCGATGCGCGCCTGCGTGCGGGCCAGCGCGTCCGCGTCGCCCAGGCCGATGCATCGCTCCTGGTCGAGCAGGTCGCATTCGACTTGCGCCGCCTGCAGGCGCTGGCGCACGTTCTGCAGCTCGCGCGGCGGCGCGTGCTGCGACAGCGCCACGCGCGCGCAAGCGGTGTCGAGCAGGCTGATCGCCTTGTCCGGCAGTTGCCGCGACGGGATGTACCGATGCGACAGCGTGACCGCAGCGCGAATCGCCTCGTCAAGCACCACGACGCCGTGATGCCGCGAGAATGTGCGCGCGAGCCCGCGCACCATGTCGATCGCCGCCGCCTCCTCGGGCTCCGGCACCTGGAGCACCTGGAAGCGCCGCGTCAGCGCCGGATCCTTTTCGATATGGCGCTTGTACTCGGCCCAGGTCGTCGCGCCGACCGTGCGCA
Organism: Burkholderia anthinoferrum; assembly: GCF_002925705.1. Taxonomy (NCBI): domain Bacteria; kingdom Pseudomonadati; phylum Pseudomonadota; class Betaproteobacteria; order Burkholderiales; family Burkholderiaceae; genus Burkholderia; species Burkholderia anthinoferrum. Next base: position 14,600 of record NZ_LFZP01000004.1, on the reverse strand, counting down.
GCGTGCCGCGCGCGAGCGCCGGCTTCAGCAGGTTTGCCGCGTCGCCCGTGCCGGCCTGGCCGCCCGCACCGATCAGCGTATGAATCTCGTCGACGAACAGGATGACGGGTACCGCCGACTTCGTTGCCGCCTCGAGCACGCCCTTCAGGCGTGCCTCGAATTCACCTTTCATGCTCGCGCCGGCGAGCAGCGCGCCGACGTCGAGACTCAGCAGACGCACGTCGGCCAGCTTCGGCGGCACGTCGCCGTCGACGATCGCGCGCGCGAGCCCCTCGACCACGGCCGTCTTGCCGACGCCCGCCTCGCCTGTCAGCAAAGGATTGTTTTGACGCCGCCGCAACAGGACATCGATCACCGTGCGGATCTCGAGTTCGCGGCCGACGACCGGATCGATCTCGCCGGCGCGCGCGCGCGCCGTCAAATCGCTGCAGTACTGCTCGAGCGGCGAGCCGCCGGCCCCCGCGGGCGCAAGCGCGCCGGCGGCCTCGCCGGGCACCGCGCCGCCGAAGTCGGTCCCGTCATACGGCGCATCCGCTGCCTCCGGCGAGCCGTCGATCCACGCGGGCAGCATCTCGCCGAGGTTCTCGACCGGGATCTTGCCGAACGCCGGAGAGATCGACAGCAGCACCCGGCGCAGTTCGGGCGTCCTGACCAGCGCGGCGACGAGCCATGCGCCGCGGATCCGGCGGTCGCCGAAATCCAGGGATGCCAGCACCCATGCGCGCTCGACGGCGGTTTCGACGTGATGGGAGAAATCGCTGATCGAACTCGCGCCGGCCGGCAGCGCGGCCAGCGCGCGCAGCACGTCCCGATCGAGTGCTTCTGAGTCGACGTCGCAGTGCCGGATGATCCGCTGGAGGTCGCCGTCGGGCGCCTGCAGCAGTTGATGCAGCCAATGCACCAGTTCGACGTAAGGATTGCCGCGCAGCTTGCAGAAAGTCGTGGCGGATTCGACGCTTCGGAACAGCGAATGCCCGAGTTTGCCGAATAAGGCCTGCCTTGAAATTGTCATGAGATCGATCTGGAAATAAGTCGCGCCGCAAGCAAGACCAACGTGAATACAGTCACGTCATCCGTCGCCGCGGATGCTAAATCAAAACCGCCAACATTACCTCCCACATCATTCATCGATCAATCGGACAAGTATTATTTTTTCATCCGCTTTTTCACGAAAAGGACCGCGCGCCTCCATCCCCGCGCGTTCGTCCCAAATTGCCTCGCAAGGCGCCCTGGCGGCTCACATCGCCGCCGCCACGGGCGTCCCGACATCCGTCGCGACTGCCACGCCGGCCCGACTTTCGAAGTCGTTGCACGAAATACGCCCCGTACATTTAGAACAATTCCGATATACCTCGAAACCGGCGCACGATAATATTCCCGCTCGAATCGTCGATCGCACCTTCATTCTCGCTTGTACGCCGGATTTATCTCGAATTAATCCGCAACGAAGCGCCCCTTTATCTCGAATTAATGAGGCACGTGCGCCATGCCGCTGCACCGATAAAACCCTCGCTTTTTACTGATCAACCGTTATGCCGAAAATGAGCAGGAACGCGGCCCGCGAGCCCGATTGCACGACGCCCGACCATCAGCCGGCCGATCCCGCGCCGCCGCCGTTCGCGAAGCTCGTCCGGCGGGGCGGCCGCGCGCCGCGCGCGCCGGTGCAGCACGCGCTCGGCCGGGACCGCTGCGCGTATTCGGCGTCGTCCGGCGAATTCGCCGCGGTGTCGGGCGATGCGAATCCGCTCACCGACCACGTGGTCTTCCTCATCGACGCCGATGGCCGCATCCAGTTCGAAAACCACTGCGAAACACTCGCCTGCCGCGTCGGCGCCACCCTGGTGCCGCGACATCGCGCATGTGAGGTTCGGCTCGGCGAGACGGTCACGGTCGGCGTCGACGAGTTGACCATCGGCCTGCCGTCCTCCGCCATCGCGCAGGACGACGCGCCGGCGCCCGTCGACCTGATCGCGCTGGGCAATGCGCTGCCGCGCAGCGAGCCGGCCGGGTTCGTCGATCTGACGGCGCTGGCGGACGCGAAATCGAACGGCGCGCACGGCGACGCGCCGCGCACCGTGCTGGACGAGGAACCGCTCGGCGTGGTCGCACCGGTCTCGCCCGATCTCGACAACGGCGATCCGCTCGACGCGCTGCTCGCAGAATACCGGCGGGCGCTGATTCACCGCGAGCGGTCCGCCGTGCACGCGATGAAGGAAATAGAGCAGCCGCAGATCGCGGTCCCGTTGCCGCCCGACCCGTTCCTCGATACCGAGCGCTATCGGACCGGCTCGCTGCTGAGCGATCTGCTGGACGCGCGCCAGCAAATCGATCGGGTGCTCGACGGCATGAACCCGTTCCTGTCCGACGAGTTGTTCGTCGACGACGCACGCCACGACGTCCTCCACCTGCTCGCGCCTGCGCAACGGCGGCGTCCGCACTTTCCGACGGCGGCGCTGCTCGCGCGTCGCGAGCATCACCTGATCAGCGTCGATAGCCATTTCCCGATGCTGACCACCTTCACCGACACTTCAACGACCGAACAACATGACGATGAACGCCCCTGATACCGCCACGCCAGCCACCGGCAGCCCAACGGTACAGAACCTGCAGCAGACCCAGTCGCTCGACGCGCTGAAAGAGCAAACCATCGAAGCGGTGCGGCGGCGACCGTCCGATCCGGCGGAACGCTGGCTGCTTTTCCAGTTGCTGTGCGTCTACGGCGACTGGGAACGCGCGCTCAAGCAGTTGCAGACCTGGGCGACGCTCGAGCCCGAGGGCACCGCGCGCGCGCAACTGCATCGCGGGCTCATCGAAAGCGAGATGTTTCGCGCCGAGGTATTCGCCGGCACGCGCACGCCCGGCTTCGTCGATGAAGCGGCGCCCGCGTGGGTCGAGCGGTTGCTGCAGGCGAATGCGCGTCTGGGCGCCGGCGACGTGGCGGGCGCCGACGCACTGCGCGAGTTCGCGCTCGACGCGGCGCCCGCGAGCCGGGGCGAAAGCGCCGAAATGGGCGACTTCGACTGGCTGACCGACAGCGACACGCGCCTCGGTCCGATCTGCGAAATGGCCGTGGCAGGTGGTTACCGGTGGATTCCGTTCGCCCATATCAAGTCGCTCACGCTCACCCCGATCGGCACGTTGACCGATCTCGTATGGCGCCCTGCCACGCTGATCCTGCGCGACGCGACGGTTCTCCGCGGCTACGTACCGACCCGCTACCCCGGCTCCGAGCACGGCCCGGCCACCATTCGGCTCGCGCGCGAAACCCGCTGGCAGGATCTCGGCGACACGAACGTGATCGCGCTCGGCCAAAAAACCTGGACGACCAACCGCGGCGACTGGGGGCTGCTCGATATCGGCGGCTGCCGCTTCACGGACGAAGACACCGATGGCACGTCATCCTGAAGACCCGCACCGGCCCGCGTACCTGCCGTCCCTGCTTGACCGGCTGCAGGACGACGCGCCGCACGCGCGCCACGAAACCGCCCGCGCGTATGCGCCGAACGGCGAAGGCATGCGCCGGATCATTCAACGCGATCTCGCGCTGCTGCTGAACTCGACCAATCTCGATGGCGAGCTGGACGCCGCGCGCTATCCGCAGGCCGCCGCGTCCGTCGTCAACTATGGCGTGCCGCCGTTGTCGGGAAGCTACCTGAGCGACCGCAACTGGGAAACGATCGAGACGCTCGTCAAGACCGCGATCGTCCGCTTCGAGCCGCGCCTGCTCGCGGATTCGATCGCGATTCGCCCCATCGCGGGGCGCGAAGCCGCCAGCTACAACAAGCTCGCGTTCGAGATTCGCGGGCTGATGCAATGGTCGCCGTACCCCCTCGAATTCCTGATCCAGAGCACCTTCGACATCGAATCGAACAAGGTGACGCTCGATCCTGGCGCTCGCATCGAACATTGATATGGATCCCAGATTTCTCGACCACTACAACCGCGAACTGACTTACATGCGCGAGCTGTCCGCGGAGTTCGCCGCGCAGCATCCGAAGATCGCCCGCCGCCTCGGCATGCACGGCATCGAGACAGCCGATCCTTACGTGGAGCGGATGATCGAGGCGTTCTGCTTCATGTCGGCCCGTACGCAGCTCAAGCTCGACGCGGAATTCCCGCGCTTCACGCAGCGCCTGCTCGAAGTCGTGTATCCGAACTACGTTGCGCCGACGCCGTCCATGGCCGTGGCGAAGCTGCGCCCGAGCCTGCGCGAAGGCAACTTCAGCAAGGGTTTCACGGTGCCGCGCCACAGCGTATTGCGCTCGTCGATCCCGCCGGGCGAGCGGACCGCGTGCGAGTTCCGCAGCGGCCATGAAATCACGCTTTGGCCGATCGAGATCGTCGACGCGAAGCTGACGGCCGTCCCGCCGGACCTTCCGGACCTGCAGCGCACACTGATGCCGCACATGCGGCTGCGCGGCGCGCTCCGGTTGCGGCTGCGCACGGTGGGCGAGATCAAGTTCTCGCAAATCACCGGGCTCGACAGGCTGTCGCTCTATATCGGCGGCGACGAACGGATCGCGTCGCATCTGTTCGAACTGATCCATGCCGGCGGCATCGCATCGGTCGTGCGCGCACACGGCGCCACCCGCGACGATTGCACGGTCGTCGCCAAGCATCCGGTCGATTTCGAAGGCCTTCGCCCCGACCAGAGCCTGTTGCCGCAAATGTGGAATACGTTCCACGGGCACAACCTGCTGCACGAGTACTTCACCTGCCGGCAACGCTTCTATTTCTTCGTGCTGACGCAGTTGCAGGCCGGCTTGTCCAGGATCGACGGCCAGGAAGCGGAAGTCGTGCTGCTGCTCGACCGACTGCCCGACGAACTGACGACACACGTCGATGCGTCGAGCTTTCAGTTGTTCTGCACGCCGATCGTCAACCTGTTTCCGCGGCGTACCGACCGGATCGAGATCAACCGCGCGCTGACCGCGTTCCACCTGATTCCGGACCGCAGCCGCCCGCTCGATTACGAAGTCTTCTCGGTGTCGCGCGTATTCGGCCAGAAAGCCGAAACGTCGACCGAGGTGACGTTCAATCCGCTGTACCAGACGCTACACAGCGACATCGGCAATTACGGGCGCTACTTTTCGATTCTGCGGGAGCCGCGCGCGATGTCGGCCAACGCGCGCAAATACGGCACCCGCAGCGAGTACGTCGGCACCGAAGTATTCGTGTCGCTCGTCGATCAGGCCGAAGCACCCTACGACGACGCGATCCGCTATCTGTCCGTCGACGCGTGGCTGACCAATCGCGACCTGCCGCGCCTGATTCCGCGCAACGGATTCAGCGACCTCACGATGCAGGACTCGGTGCCGATCGAGGGCGTGAGTCTCGTGCATCCGCCGAGCACGCCGCGCGAACCCTATGCGACGGGCGAGACGGCATGGCGGCTGATCCGCCAGTTGAGCTTCAACTACATGCCGCTCGCGGAGCTCGACCATCGCGACGGCGGCCAGGCGCTGCGCAACATGCTGCGGCTGTTCGTCGGGACGAGCGAGCACGAACAGCGCACGCAGATCGAGAGCCTCGTCGGGGCGCGCACCGAGCCGGTCGTCCGGCGCCTTCCGGATCACGGGCTGCTCGTCTACGGGCGTGGCGTGCGCTGCGAACTGACGGTCGACGAGACCGGCTTTTCCGGAGTGAGCCCCTATCTGTTCGGCCTCGTGCTCGAGCAATACCTGGCCCGACACGTATCGATCAATGTCTTCACCGAGACGGAGCTGCGCTCGATGCAGCGCGGCCTCGTGACACGCTGGAAACCGCGCATGGGCGGGCGGGGGGCCGTGTAAGCGATGGACGCATTCGACTCGGTGCCGGTCAACGACGGCTCGCCGCTGCATCCCGATTCACTGCGCGCGTGGTTCGACGAGCACACGCCGTGGCAGGCCGGCTTCCTCAGCCTGCTGCGCGCGATCAGCGCGCGCGACACCGTCCAGCCGCTGCCCGGCACGGCGCGTTTGCCGCGGCAGGAACCCTTCCGCGTCGGCCAGCAACCGTCGATGGCGTTCGCGCCGCGCGAAATCGCGGCGCTCGGCGTGCAGGGCGGACGGCTCGACGTCCGGCTCTTCGGGCTTGGACTGTGGGGTCCGCAGGGCCCGCTGCCGCTCCACATGACGGAACTGGCGTACAGCCGTGCGGAGAGCCATCAGGACAAGACGCTCATTGCATTCGCCAACCTGTTCCATCATCGGGCGCTCACGCTGTTCTACCGGGCGTGGGCGTCGGCACAGGCGACCGTCTCGCTCGACCGGCCGTCGCAGGAAACCTTCTCGTTCTATATCGGCAGCCTGATGGGCACCGATCCGGACGAAGCCGCGCGTACGCACCCGCCGCCGCATGCGCGCTATGCGGCCTCGGCGCACCTGGTGCGCGAGGCGCGCAATCCGGACGGCCTGGCGGCAACGCTGTCCCATTACTTCGGCGTACCGGTGGCCGTCGACGAGTTCGTGCCGCACTGGATTCAGATCACCGGCCCCGAGCGCTGCCTGCTCGGCGCGCCCGCACCGTCGACGATCATGGGCGAGGGTGCGCTGCTGGGCGACATGATCCCCGACTGCCAGCACAAGTTCCGTCTCGTGATCGGGCCGCTCGATCTCGACCAGTACCTGCGTCTCACGCCGCATGGCGACGATCTCCCGACGCTGGTCGACTGGGTCCGCGCGTTCGTCGGTCTCGAATACGACTGGGAAATCAAGCTGCTGGTCAAGCCGCGTGCCGCGCCGCCGGCGCGCGCCGACAGCTCGCACCGGCTCGGCTATTCGACCTGGCTCGGCCAATCGCTGGACGACAAACCGGTGGTCGGCATGGTGTTCGAGCCCGAGAAATACTGCGATCAACTGGAGAATCCGGCATGAATGCTGCCGCACACGACCCGCTCGCGCGCTACATCGACCTGCTCGAACCCGTATCGGCCGACGATCCATGCGGCCCCGATCTCGAATACGACCCGGCCTTCGTGATGCTGCAAGCGGCCGTCGCACCACGCACGGATGCGCAATACGGCGATTTCGTCGATGCGCCGCAGCAGGCGAACTGGGCCGAAGCCGAGCGCGACTGCCGCGCGCTGCTGCTACGCACGAAGGACCTGCGGCTGCTCACGATCCTGACCCGCTGCCGGATCCGCCAAAGCGGCGCCGAAGGGCTGCGCGACGGCATCGCGGTACTGCTGCAGATGCTCGAGCGCTACGGCGAGGCGTTGCATCCGATGCCGGTGCTCGACGGCGAGCGCGATCCGATCGTCTACTCGAACGCGATCGCCGCGCTCGCCGACGCCGACGCGGCACTGGCTGACGCCCGCGACATCCGGCTGCCGAAAACCGCCGGTCTGCAACTGCAGTTGCGCGACATCGAGAAGGCGTTCGCGGTCCCGCGCGCGAAGGACGCGCTCGCGCCGGAATCGGCGAGCCGGCTGCTCGGTGAACTGTGGAACCGGCGCGACGCCGCGATCGTCGCACTGGCGGATGCGCAACGCGCCGTCGCCGAGATCGTCGCGCTGACACGCGACACGTTGCAGGCCGATGCGCCCGATCTCGACGGTATCGTGAAACTGCTGCAGCCGTTCGCGCGGACGGCCCTCGACGCGGGCCGCGCACCGGTTGCCGCCGGTCCGTCCGATGCGCCGGTGGAGCCGGCTTCGGCACCGGAGGCGACGGCGAGCCCGCCGACCGAAGCGGCGCCGCACGAAGCCGGCGCCGCGGCCCGGACCACGCAAGACGCGCGGCCGATGGATCGCTGGAGCGCGCTCGCGACGATTCAGGAAACGCGCCTGTGGTTCGAGCAAAACGAGCCGAGCAGCCCCGTCGTCGTGCTGCTCCGGCAATCCGAACGCATGGTCGGCAAGCGCTTCTCGGAGCTGGCGAACGTGATCCCTGCCGAGCTTCTCGCGCAATGGGACGCCGTCGACATCTGAGCGCCTCGCCCTCTCATCGTCTTCAGCGCATTCAAATGATGAAAAAAGCCCGATTTATCCTTGCTGCCGCGTGCCTGCTGTCCGCGTCGCCGGCCGTGCTGGCGGCGTGTCGGCCCGTTACTCAAGCGGAGTCGGAGCGGTGGACCGAAACACGGCCCATGCCGAACCAGATATTGACGACGTTCAATATCAGCTTTCCGGCCGGGGTCGTCGACGTCGACCCCGATCTGCCGATCGGCAGCCCGCTCGTCAGCGGTGAGTCCGCTCCGACGCCCGAGATGATTTTCATCGCCTGCGATCCGCCGACCGGCACGATCAATGTGGAGTTCATCACGCCTCCCAAGCTTTCGTCGCTCGGCGGCAAGATTTACGATACCAACGTGCCAGGAGTCGGGTTTCGGCTCAACTACGTTCGCGCCAGCGGCAGCACCAGCGTCGTGCCTTACACGAACAACTGGAAGGAAAATCCGTCCACCCCGGGCACGCAGCCGGTCAACTACGGCAACGGCGCAAAATACAGGATCGATCTGGTCAAGACCAGCAACGACATCCCGAGCTTTTCGACGACGAGCTTCGGCCATGTCGCCCGAACCTATGGCGACGGCAATCCCGGTGTGGCCGTCACCAACATCTACTCCGGCAACGTGTCGCTCCGGGTGTTGCCGAGCTGCCGCGTCGACAGCAGCACGCTGAACATCGACTTCGGGCAGTTCGGCCCCTATGACGTTTCGCAGACAACCGGCCCGACGCGCCCCGTGAACTTCCGGGTGCTCTGCTCGGGCCCGACGCCCCCGGCGTCGATCACCGCCACGCTCAGCGCGCCTCGGGACTCGGACAACCCCGCGCTGATCCAGAATACCGGCGCCCAGCACCTCGCGATCCGTCTGCGCGACAAAACGACCGGCACCCTGCTCAAGCCCGGCGACGCGAGCAGCATGCTCGTTCAGAAGCCGGGCGGCGCGATGGAGTCAGGTTTCGATCTCGAAGCCACCGTGCTGCGCGTCGGCAACCAGCCGCCCACCACGGGCAAGATCGACGCGACTTCGGTCATCACGCTGAACATTCTCTAACTTTTCCAACGGGATTCACGAAACCCGACTCATCGACCATGGAACGCACCATTTTCGTCCAGATCGCCAGCTATCGCGATCCGCAGTTGATCCCGACGCTGCTCGACCTGATCGAGCGCGCCACCCGACCCGACCAGCTCCGCGTCGTCGTGTGCTGGCAGCACGCACTGGACGAGACCATCGGCGCCTTCTTCGCGCACGGCTTCTCGCGTTGGCATGCGTGCCACGATGGCGCGTTCCCGACTCATACGCTCTCCTATCGAGACGCCACCGTCGAGCTGATCGACGTGCCCCATCGGCAATCCCAGGGCGCGTGCTGGGCACGCAATCTGATCCAGCAACAGTACCGCGACGAACGCTACACGTTGCAGCTCGACTCTCACCACTACTTCGTCGACGCGTGGGACGATCAGGCCATCGCGATGCTCGAGTCGCTGCGCCCGCGCAGCGCGAAGCCGCTCCTTACCACCTACCTGCCCGGCTTCCAGCCCGGCGCGCAGCGCGACACGCTCGCGCATACGCCGACCGGCCTGTATTTCCAGCGCTTCATGCCGGAAGGCGTGCTGTCGCTTCGTTCCGGCTGGCTCGATAACTGGCAAGCGTTGGAGGCGCCTGTCCCGGGCGCGTTCTACAGCGCTCACTTCGCTTTTGCGGACGGGCATTTCGCCGTCGATGTGCGGCATGATCCGAACTACTTCTTTCTGGGCGAGGAAATCTCGATCGCCGCTCGTGCGTTCACGCACGGCTACGATATCTACATCCCGCATCGCGTGTTGGCGTGGCACGAATACACGCGCGCCAGCCGAGTCAAGATATGGGACGACCACACGCCCGAGGCGCAAGCCAGCGGCCTCGTCGCGGAGAACTGGCATGTCCGCAACGACCGTTCCCTGGAGCGAAACCGGGCGCTGCTCGGCGTGGATGGCGCGTCGTCCGACGGCATCGATTTCGGGCCGTACGGCCTCGGGGTCGAGCGCACGCTCGCACAATACGAAGCCTACGCAGGCATCAGCTTCGCGCACCGCGGCGTGCGCCGGGAAACGCTCGATGGCTTACCGCCGAATTCCGATACGCCGGTTTGCACATCCGATGAGGAATACAAGGCCACGCTGCTGCGCGCCCACGACTTCCGCGTCTGGGCGCATCGGGCCCGGTTCACGGATATCCTGCCGCAGCTCGATCATTTCCGCATGAACGCCCATGCGCAGGACGGGACGGTGATTCACCGCGGCGAAATGCTCGATGCCGGCAAGTTTCACAAGCACATCAAGCGTGAATGGTTCGACATGCATCTGTACTTCGCCACCGGATTCGAACAAGTCCCCGACCACTACACGATCGAATTATTCGACCGCGACGGCACCCTGCTGCGCGCACTCCAGCGCTCGATCTGATCCGCTGCGGCGTGAAGCATGGCCGCAATACCGGCCGGTGCAGGGAAAACGCCGTCTGCTTCACCGAAATGAAACGGGGGGCCGACCGCCCCCCACCTGATACGCCGCCCCGCCTCAACGGTCCAGCCACGCCAGCCATTCGCCGCCCGACATGACATCGCACTCGTCGATGCCGCCCGTCAGCCGCGTCGACAGATCAATCGGGCCGTCCGCGCATGATGCGCCGTCAACGTCCCCCTTCGGCCGCCTCAGCGAAACGGCGCGACCGTTCGGGTTCGCGACGCTCAACGGACTCGACACGTAGCGATACGGGCTCACGCCCGCCGGCGCGGCACGATCCGGGCTGAGATAGCGGCCCGCATCGGGGTCGTAGTAGCGACGGCCATTCAAATGCAGCCCGGTCTCGTCGTCCAGATACTGCCCCGCGAACCGCAACGGCTGCCGCACCGGCGTGGCCAGTTGGGTCCACGGTATCACCTGCCCCCATGCCTTGTAGCGGCCGCTCCACACGAGCTTGCCCGCCGCGTCGGTCAGCGCGACCGCCGTGCCGGCGAGATCGGTCTGGTAGTAATACACGTGCATTCCGGAAAACGTGCCGTCGTCCTTGCGTCGCCGGTCCACGCAGGCAAGCGGCGCATAACCGACGGCCCCGTCCCGTGCCGGCTGATACAGATAAATCCGCACGTTCTCGCCCGTCGTTTCCTGGACAAGGCGCTCGCCATGCCAGACGAAGCGCGTGACCTCCGCGTTGTCATCCAGGCGTCGCGCGCCGCCCGCTTGCGATTGTCCGAACGATTTACTGACGCGGCGCCCCAACGCATCGTAGCGATAACGCACCTCGCCGCGCCGGCTCCGTACGCTCATCAACCGGCCGTCCGCGTCCCACGTGAACGTCTGTTCGTCCGCCGCGCCGCGCTTGGCGGCCACCTGCCCCCACGCATCGTATTCGTAGCGATAGCCTCGACACTCACGTAGCCGATGATCGGGATACACGGCAGGCTGCCATCCGGTGCGCGGCGTCTCGAGCAGGTTGCCCGCCGCATCCCACGTGAAATATTCGATGCCGAGTTCGTCCGAGACGACGCGCAGCAGACAGCCCCGACGATCGTAGTCGTAATAGGTCCGGCCGTTGAAACGATCGTCGACCTGCACGAGATTGTCGGCCGGGCTGTAATGAAACTCGCGCCAGAATTCCGCGCTGCCCGGCAACATCTCGTTGTCGGCCGTCCGGATCACCGTCATCGCGAACCAGCGCTCGATCAATGCGCCCGCGTAAACCGAGCGCAGGTACAGTTCCCCTTGAGAGCGCAACAACTGGCGCGTGGCCGCTTCGTAACTCAATGCGGCGATACCATGCATTTCGTCGCCATGGCCCAGTCCCATCAGCGTGACTACGCCAGCCTCGTCGCGCTCCGATTTCAAGATGTGCCCGTCCGGCAGCGTCACGGCGGCGAGCCGTCCTGCGTCGTCGTACACGTAGCGCAGCGCGCCATGCATGTCGTGTTCCGCCGTCAGACGCCCGGCCGCATCGTATTCGAAGCGCAGCGTGTCGGGTTCGACGCCGATCGCCGCCCCGGCTTCGGTCGGCAGGCAGTGCACCATCCCGAGCTGGCCGTCGCGCACGTACGTGTAACGATAGCGCGCGTGTTCGGTGTCGCGGCCAACCATCCGCCCGAGCACATCGTTGGCGAAGGTTTCGGTGCGCGTCTGTCCATCCGACGTCGATGTGATCTGCTGCAGCGCGCCCGATGCGGCATAGCTGAACGACCGGGTCACGCCGTCCGCGTCGACGATCGACGTCAACCGCTTGACCGGGTCCCAGGTCAGGCGCTGAATCCCGCCGTTGCCGGCGACGGTGCGAATCCTGCGGCCGTGCGCATCGAACTCGTGCGCCGTGACGTTTCCTTCCTCGTCCACCGCGCTCACCACGCATCCGTACTGGTCGCGATGCCAGTGCCGCGCCTGCCCGTCAACGCCGGTCGACGTGGTCAACTGCCCCGCGGCGTTCCAGATCCGCCGCTCCTGCCGGCCGTCCGGCAGCGTCACGATCAACGGCCGCCCGAGCAGATCGGGCTCGATCTTCGTCACGGCCCCGAACGGGTCCGTGACGGCCACGACATGTCCGTTGCCGTCGCGCAGATAGCTCACCGTGCGCCCCGCCGCATCGGTCCGCTTCGACACGAGCCCGCGCCCGTCGTATTCGAGCACGACGGCGCCGCGCTGCTCGTGCGTGTCGGTCCGAATCTGGACGCCGTCCTGTTCCGAATACGTCGTCTGCGTCACGCCGTCGGACGGCGACTGGAACTGGGTCGGCCGCAATTCGTCGTCGCGCTGCCAGAGCCACGTCCGGCCGTCCTGCAGGCGAATGCTCAGCGGCTCGCGGCTCGCGAACGCGTAGACCGTCGAGCGTTCGCCGCTCAATGGCGCCTCCTCACGGATCGGCCGGCCCAGGTTGTCGTTGACGACGCGCACCTCGCGCTCGCCCGGCAACGTCAGTGCGCTCGGCCAGCCTGCGTTGTCGTACTCGAACGCGTACCGCCGCCCGTCGAAATCGACATAAGCGAGCACGCGGCCCCGCGCATCGTATTGCCAGTGTGCCGTATGGCCGAACACGTCGGTTGCCTGCGTACTGCGTTCGGCCAGTTCGTACGTGCAGTGCTCGCGCGCGCCGCGGCAGGTCGAGCGCTCGACGACGCGCGACGCACCGCCGATCGTCTGCCACGTGTAACGCATGGTCTGCCGAAGCGGACCGATTTCCTCGACCATGCGGCCGCTGTCGTCGTAGGCGAAGCCGCGGACGACGTCGCCGAGCCGATTACGCACCTCGGCTAGCCGGCCGTGCTCGTCGTACGCATAACGAACAAGAAAACCGGTCGGTCCGCCGTCGACACATTCGATGCCGGTCAAGTGCGATCCGTCACGCTCGTAGTGCATCCGCAATTCATGCCCGCACGTGCCGCGCACGCGCAGCAGGCGCCCGCCGTCCCAGATGCATCCCACCCGGCGGCGCCCCAGATCCTCGACATACTTGACACGTGCGATGCCGTGTTCGTCGAATTCCCCGAAGACGGTGTAACGCGGCGTCAGATCGGCGACTACGATCCGGTCGTCCGACAGGCGGGCCACATGAAGCTGCTCGGATGAAACGATGATCTGGTCGCCGCGTTCAGGCATCGGCAGCGATACGATCCGGCCTTGTTCGTCGATGTAGTCGAGCCGGTCGTCGTTCCGGCGTCGCAGCGTGACGTCCCATGCAGTGCGCCAGCCGACCCCGAGCATGCCGTTCGCGGACAGCGCACTCGAATAGAACCTTGACCATTCGATCGGCAAGCGGCCGGGCAGCCTGAAGTCGACTTCGTTTCGCGGCAGGCAAATCTTGTTGCCCGAAACCATGTCGACCGACTCGCAAAGGAGGCCGGACAACGCCCGCTCCACCCCGTGGCGGCCGGCCAAATCACTCGGCTGCCCGCGATGACGATCGAGACGCGGCGCGACGTCGAGCGACTCCAGCACCGTGCCCTGCAACCCGGCAAGCACGCCGCCCAACCCTCCAATTCCACTCATTTGAACTCCCTGACCTGCCGTTACCCGCCGATGAACACGTCGCCCGACCCCGACGCGACCGGGGCGCCGCAGGACGTCGAGCATGCAACGAAAGCCGCCGGCGAGCCGTTGATGAAGACAGACCCCGAACCGGTTACAACCGCCTGGGCCGAACAATGAAGGCCGCAAACCGCGGCGCTGCCGACATAGGCGGCCGATATTCCGTTGGTGAACACGTCGCCCGAACCGGTCACGATCGCTCCGCCATGGCCGATCGCGTCACCGACTCTGGCTGCTGGATTGCTCATGGTGATTTCTCTCCCCGTAAAACCCATCACTTTGGTGTCGCCGCACCCGTGCAGGGTGCGGCGACACACGGTTTAGCCACGCAATCAAAATTCCGATTCCGGTGGCTCTTCGCTCGGCGGTGGCTCTTCGCTCGGCGGTGGCGTCTCGCTCGGCGGCGGCGTTTCGCTCGGCGGCGGCGTTTCGCTTGGCGGCGGCGTTTCGCTTGGCGGAGGCGTCTCGCTTGGCGGCGGCGTTTCGCTCGGCGGCGGCGTTTCGCTCGGCGGCGGCGTTTCGCTCGGCGGCGGCGTCTCGCTCGGCGGCGGCGTTTCGCTCGGCGGCGGCGTCTCGCTTGGCGGCGGCGTCTCGCTTGGCGGCGGCGTCTCGCTTGGCGGC
>NZ_LFZP01000027.1:0-131016 GCF_002925705.1 Burkholderia anthinoferrum | reverse complement strand
GGCGTCCCCTAGGGGATTCGAACCCCTGTACTCACCGTGAAAGGGTGATGTCCTAGGCCTCTAGACGAAGGGGACAACGTACTGCTTACATCCTTAACGAGAAAGCCCGTTCAAAAAACGCTTTTGAACGGGCTTCGTTCTGGCGGAGCGGACGGGGCTCGAACCCGCGACCCCCGGCGTGACAGGCCGGTATTCTAACCAACTGAACTACCGCTCCAGCTTTCTGCACTACCGCCTGCAGGATCTCGTCACGTTCCTGCGGGCGCTGCGACACTTCCATGAAACGCCGCTGAATCTGGCGTCCCCTAGGGGATTCGAACCCCTGTACTCACCGTGAAAGGGTGATGTCCTAGGCCTCTAGACGAAGGGGACAACGTACTGCTTACATCTTTAATACAAAAGCCCGCTCAAAAACGTCTTGAACGGGCTTCGTTCTGGCGGAGCGGACGGGACTCGAACCCGCGACCCCCGGCGTGACAGGCCGGTATTCTAACCGACTGAACTACCGCTCCAGTCTTGCTGCTTGCCTGGCAGGCGTCGGTTACCTCCTGCCGGCGCGTCGTTTGTTCGAACGACGCCGAAATCTGGCGTCCCCTAGGGGATTCGAACCCCTGTACTCACCGTGAAAGGGTGATGTCCTAGGCCTCTAGACGAAGGGGACAAAATCTTTTCAGATTTGTCTGACTTTCGCTATTTACTTTCAGTCAACAGCGAAGGCCGAAATTCTAACTGCTTTGAATTATTTTGTGAAGCATTTATTACTACCGCTGCTTCGCCAATCAATTCGGTTTGTTCTGATGGTGGAGGTAAGCGGGATCGAACCGCTGACCTCTTGCATGCCATGCAAGCGCTCTCCCAGCTGAGCTATACCCCCTTGCAGAACAGAAATGAGATTATATGGACCTACTTTGATCTTGTAAATACCCTTTTTGCGATTCGTGCGAAATTTTTTGCGAAGCTGCCGCGCGCTCACACGCAGACAGCTTCAATGACGCACGAACTCAGGCCAGCGCGGCCTCGATGCGCGACACCACGACGTCGCGCCCGAACAGCACGAGCACCGCGTCGATCGACGGCGTATGCGTCGTGCCCGCCACCAGCAGACGCACCGGCATCGCGAGCTGCGGCATCTTCAGCTTGTGCGCGGCGAGCGTCGCCTTCAGCGCGGCGGACACCGCCTCCTTCGTCCACTCGGCCGCCTTCAGCGCGGCGACGAGATCGGCCAGCGCCGGCCGTACCGCATCGGTCACGTGCTGCGCGAGCGCGTCCGCGTCGGGCGCCGGCACACGATAGAACATCGCCGCGCCTTCCGCGATCTCCTTGACCGTCGTCGCACGGTCCTTCATCAGGCCGACCACCGCATCGAGCGCCGGGCCCGTCGCGATCGCCGCGTCGTCGATGCCGAGCGCGTCGAGGAACGGCTTCGCGAGTTCCGCAAGGCGTGCGTTGTCCGCTTCCTTGATGTAGTGCGCGTTCAGCCAGCTCAGCTTGCTGTGGTCGTACTGCGCGGGCGACTTGCCGAGATGCTCGAGATCGAACCATTCGACGAACTGCTCGCGCGAGAAGATTTCCGCATCGCCGTGCGACCAGCCGAGACGCGCGAGATAGTTGACCACGGCTTCAGGCAGGAAGCCCGCATCGCGGTACGCCATCACGCTCATCGCGCCATGCCGCTTGCTCATCTTCTCGCCCTGCTCGTTCAGCACGGTCGGCAGGTGCGCATAGACGGGCGGCTCGCCGCCGAGCGCCTTCAGGATGTTGATCTGGCGCGGCGTGTTGTTCACGTGGTCGTCGCCACGGATCACGTGCGTGATGCCCATGTCCATGTCGTCCACCACCACGCAGAAGTTGTAGATCGGCGTGCCGTCCGGGCGCGCGATCACGAGGTCGTCGAGTTCCTCGTTCGAGATCTCGACACGCCCCTTCACCGCGTCGTCCCACACGACCGTACCCGTCAGCGGATTGCGAAAGCGCAGCACCGGCTTCACGCCGGCCGGCGGCTCCGGCAGCACCTTGCCGGGCTCCGGACGCCACGTACCGTCGTAGCGCGGCTTCAGGCCGGCCTCGCGCTGGCGTTCGCGCAGCGCGTCGAGTTCCTCGGCCGACATGTAGCACGGATACGCGAGGCCCTTCTCGAGCATCTGCGCGAGCACTTCGCGATAGCGGTCCATCCGCTGCATCTGGTAGATCGGACCTTCGTCAAAGTCCAGCCCGAGCCATTGCATCCCTTCGAGGATCGCATCGACCGCTTCCTGCGACGAGCGCTCGACGTCGGTATCCTCGATGCGCAGCACGAACGTGCCTTTCATCTTGCGGGCGAACGCCCACGGATAGAGTGCGGAGCGGATGTTGCCGAGGTGGATGAAGCCGGTGGGACTCGGCGCGAAGCGGGTACGGACAGGACGGGTCATAAACGGTAACTCGAACGCCTGGGGCGCATGAATGATTCGACGCGGGACGGTGGCGGCAGCCTGGACAGCAACGGAGCCGGCGACGCCCGGAACGGGAAAGAAGCCGGAATTATACTCGCGCCGGACATCGCGCCAAGCGCGCCGCTTGCTTTATGATGTGCGCGCCGCGGCCGCCAGCCGGCGCGGCGCCGGCCGCACGGAACCCGCCGCGCGGCCTCGGAAACCATCGCAGCCGCGGGCCGCATGACCCGCCGCGCCAAGCCGCCGGAGAACCATTCGATGTCGTCCCCTCGCCTGTCGCGCCGCCGCTTCACGATCGCGTGCGCGTCCGCCAGCCTCGCCGCCTGTACGTCCTTCGGCGACAAGTCCCGCCCCGGCACGGCATTGCCGCAGGAGAAGCCGGTGAAGATCGGCATCGCGCTCGGCGGCGGCGCCGCGCGCGGCTTCTCGCACATCGGCGTGCTGAAGGCGCTCGAGGCGCGCGGCATCCCGATCGAGATCGTCGCCGGAACGAGCGCGGGCTCGGTGGTCGGCGCGCTCTACGCGTCGGGCATGAACGCGCTGCAGATCAACAAGATCGCCCTCGACATGGACCAGGCGTCGATCAGCGACTGGGCGTTGCCGTTCCGCTCGCGCGGCCTGCTGCAAGGCGTGGCGCTGCAGAATTTCCTGAACAAGACGCTCAACAACCGGCCGATCGAGAAGATGGCGAAACCGCTCGGCATCGTCGCGACGGACCTGCAAAGCGGCCAGCCGATCCTGTTCCAGCAAGGCAACACGGGGCTCGCGGTGCGCGCGTCGTGCAGCGTGCCGTCGGTGTTCGAGCCGGTGAGGATCGGCAGCCGCGAATATGTGGACGGCGGCCTCGTGAGCCCGGTGCCCGCATCGTTCGCGCGCAAGATGGGCGCGAGCTTCGTGATCGCGGTCGACATCTCGGCCCGGCCCGACGGCGCGGCGACCAACAACCCGATCGAGATGCTGCTGCAGACCTTCACGATCATGGGCCAGACGATCAAGACCTACGAACTCGACAAGTACGCGGACGTCGTGATTCGCCCGAACCTCGCGGCGATGGGCGGCAGCGACTTCAACCAGCGCAACGCGGCGATCCTCGCGGGCGAGGAAGCAGTCGCGCGCATCATGCCGGAACTGCAGCGCAAGCTCGCGGCGGCACGTGGCGTGACTGCCGCCGCATAACACGGCGGGCGGGAGGCCGCGGCACGCGCGCCTGCCGGTGGCCGACGGAACGATTTCCGCCTCGTCCGTCGTCCGTGCCGGCCTCAAAACAAAAAACCCTGCCGCCTCCCGGCGACAGGGTTTTTTATTGTCCGGCCTGACCGACCGGCCAACGTCAGTTGCCGCCGTTCGCCGAATCGTCGCCGAGCGTCGCGCGCACGCGCTGACGCAGGTCTTCGGGCTTCATCGGGAATTCCGATTCGATCCGGCGCGCGCCGGTGAAACGCTTTTCCCAGTAGCCGCTGTCGAGATCGTCGACGCGGACGGTGCTGCCCGTCGACGGCGAATGCACGAACTTGTTGTCGCCGATGTAGATGCCGACGTGCGAGAACGTGCGGCGCATCGTGTTGAAGAACACGAGATCGCCCGGCTTCAGGTTGCTCATGCTCACCTTTTCGCCGACACGGCTCATTTCTTCCGCGCGACGCGGCAGCGACATGCCGAGCGTGTCCTGGAACACGTAGCGCACGAAACCGCTGCAGTCGAGGCCCGAATCCGGCGAGTTGCCGCCCCAGCGATACCGCACGCCGATCATGTTCAGCGCGCCGACCACCACGTCGCCTGCCTTGCCCGCCATGCCGGCAAGGAACGACTTCGCGCCGCCGCCGGACGGCTGCGCGCTGGTCTGCTGGAGGGAGGAACTCGACCCGATCTGAGTCGAATTGGTGACATTCTGGTTAAAACTGCTGACTTCGTCGGCGAACGCGCCGGGAGCTGCTGCGAACAGGGCGCCGATGAATAGCCCGGCGATGGTGCGCGCGCATGCCTGGGTCAGGGATCGATGCTGCATTGGTCGATGGAATGTGCTTAAAAATCAGCTGATTGGCGGAAAATTTCGGTCGATACTAGCCAGCGCGTAATCGTTTGTCAAAACAAATTAAAAAATACAATCGAGATGGTCAGACCATTGGACGCCTATCACGCTTTCCAGACCGCTTTCAACAGCTTTTGTGTGTAAGGATGTGACGGTCTCGTGAAGACGTCGGCCACCTCCCCCGACTCGACGACGGCGCCGTCCTGCATCACCGCGACGCGGTGCGCCATCGCGCCGATCACCTCCAGGTCGTGGCTGATGAAGACGTAGCCGAGGTTGTATTTCTGTTGCAAATTCGCGAGCAGCTTCAGCACCTGCTGCTGGATCGACACGTCGAGCGCCGAGGTCGGCTCGTCGAGGATCAGGATGCGCGGCTCCAGCACCAGCGCGCGCGCGATCGCGATCCGCTGGCGCTGGCCGCCCGAGAATTCGTGCGGATAACGGTGCAGCACCGTGCGGTCGAGGCCGACTTCGCGCAGCACCGCGAGCGATTTCGCGCGGCGCGCATCCGGCGTCATGTCCGGGCGGTGCAGCTCGAGCCCCTCGCCGACGATCCGCTCGATCGTGTGACGCGGCGAAAGCGAACTGAACGGATCCTGAAAGACCACCTGCATGTTCGAGCGCAGCGCGGTCTGCTCGCGGCCGCGATAGGTCGACAGCGCGCGTCCCTGGAATTCGATCTCGCCGCCGGCCGTCTTCTGCAGCCCGAGCAGCGCCATCGCGAGCGTCGACTTCCCCGATCCCGATTCGCCGACGATCCCGAGCGTTTCGCCCTGCCGCACCGACACCGACACGTCGGCCACGGCCGTCACCGGCACCGTGCCGAACCAACCCGCGAAGCCCGGCCGCTTGCGCGCGAACTGCACGCTCACGTGGCGCGCGTCGAGCACGACGGGCGCGATCGGCATCACCGGCGTGACCGCCCGCTGCGGCCGGCTGTTCAGCAGCCGCTGCGTATACGGATGCTCGGGCGCCGCGAAGATCCGCTCGACGGGCCCGCTCTCGACCAGCCGGCCGTGCTCCATCACCGCGACGCGCTGCGCGAAGTGCCGCACGAGATTCAGGTCGTGCGTGATCAGCAGGATCGCCATCCCGCGCTTTTCCGCTTCCTCGCGCTGCAGTTCCAGCAGCAGATCGACGATCTGCGCGCGGATCGTCACGTCGAGCGCGGTGGTCGGCTCGTCGGCGAGCAGCAGGCGCGGCCGGCACGCGAGCGCCATCGCGATCATCGCGCGCTGCCGCTGGCCGCCCGACAACTGGTGCGGGTAGCTGTCGACGCGCTTGTCCGGCTCCGCGATGCCGGTGCGCGCGAGCAGCGCGATCGCCCGCTTGCGCGCCTCCACGGCCGATACGCCGTCGTGCAGCACGATCGTCTCGCCGATCTGCACGCCGATCGTGTACAGCGGATTGAGCGCCGTCATCGGCTCCTGGAAGATCATCGCGATGTCCGAGCCGCGCAGCCCGCGCATCTCGCGCTCGCTCCTGGCCGCCAGATCCTGCCCCGCGAAGCGGATCGCGCCCGTGACCTCGGCGTCGCGCAGCAACCGCAGGATCGACAGCGCGGTCACGCTCTTGCCGGACCCCGACTCGCCGACGAGCGCGACGCGCTCGCCGCGCCCGATCGCGAGCGTCACGTCGTCGACCGCGACCGTGTCGCCGAAACGGACGTGCAGACGCTCGAGCGACAGCAGCGGCTCGTGTTGCGTCGATACGGTCGACTCGCTCATCGCTGCCCTCCCGCCGCGCGCACCGAATCGGCGATCCGCGTGTCGAGCGCGTTGCGCAGCGCATCGCCCATGAAGGTCAGCAGCAGCAGCGTCGCGACCAGCACGCCGAACGTCGACAGCGAGATCCACCACGCATCGAGATTGCCCTTGCCCTGCGCGAGCAGCTCGCCCAGGCTCGGCGTCGGCGGCGGTACGCCGAGGCCGAGGAAATCGAGGCTGGTGAGCGCGAGGATCGAGCCGCTCATCCGGAACGGCAGGAACGTGATCACCGGCGTCAGACTGTTCGGCAGCACGTGGCGCCAGATGATCTGCCAGTTCGTCAGCCCCATCGCGCGGGCCGCGCGCACGTAGTCCTGCGTGCGGTTGCGCAGGAATTCCGCGCGCACGTAGTCGGCGAGCCCGATCCAGCCGAACAGCGACAGCAGCACGATCAGCAGCAGGAAGCTCGGCTCGAAGATCGACGCGAAGATGATCAGCAGGTACAGCTCCGGCAGCGAGCTCCAGATCTCGATCAGCCGCTGCCCGACGATGTCGATGCGCCCGCCGAAGAAGCCCTGCACCGCGCCCGCGGCGATCCCGAGCAGCGTGCCGATCGCGGTCAGGATCAACCCGAACTCGACCGACACGCGGAACCCGTACACGAGCCGCGCGAGCAGGTCGCGGCCCTGCGCATCGGTGCCGAGCCAGTTCTCGCGCGACGGCGGCGCCGGATTCGGCACGTTCGAGAAGTAGTTCAGCGTGTCGTAGTAATAGCGGTTCGGCGGATAGACGACGAAGTTGCCGGGCGCCTCGAGCCGCTTGCGCACGTACGGATCGAGATAGTCGGCCGGCGTCGGGAAATCGCCGCCGAAGGTCGTCTCCGGGTACGCATGGAACATCGGGAAATAGGTCTGGCCGTCGTAGCGCACGACGAGCGGCTTGTCGTTCGACCACAGCGGCGCCGCAAGGCTCGCGGCAAAGGCCACGACGAAGATCACGAAGCTCCAGTAGCCGAGGCGCTGCTGCCTGAAGCGCTGCCACACGCGGCGCGCGGGCGACGGCGACACGCGCGCGCGCGCGGCATCGATGCGGGGGGATGCGACGGCCCGGTTCATCGCGCGCCTCGCCCGATGACGCCGGGCATGCGAACGGCTCGTTTCATGTCAGCGCTCCAGGTTGTCGAATTGAATGCGCGGATCGACCCACACATAGCAAAGATCGGAGATCAGCTTGGTCGCGAGCCCGATCAGCGTGAACAGGTACAGCGTGCCGAGCACGACCGGGTAATCGCGCCGCACGACCGACTCGTACGACAGCAGGCCCAGGCCGTCGAGCGAGAACAGCGTCTCGATCAGCAGGCTGCCGGTGAAGAACGCGCCGATGAACGCGGCCGGAAAGCCGACGATCAGCGGCAGCATCGCATTGCGGAACACGTGCTTCCACAGCACGCTGCGCTCGGAGAGCCCCTTCGCGCGCGCGGTCAGCACGTATTGCCGGCGGATCTGGTCGAGGAACGCGTTCTTCGTGAGCATCGTGACGACCGCGAAACTGCCGACGACCGACGCGGTGATCGGCAGCGCGATGTGCCACAGGTAGTCGAGCACCTTGCCGGCGAGCGACAGCTGCGCGAAGTTGTCCGACGTGAGGCCGCGCAGCGGAAAGAGCTGCCAGAACGAGCCGCCGCCGAACAGCACGAGCAGCAGCACGCCGAGCACGAAGCCCGGAATCGCGTACCCGACGAGCACGACGAGGCTCGTCGCGACGTCGAACGGCGAACCGTTGCGCACGGCCTTCGCGATGCCGAGCGGCACCGAGATCAGGTACGTGAGGAAGAACGTCCACAGCCCGATGCTGATCGACACGGGCAGCTTCTGCACGACCAACGCCCACACGCTCTGGTGGCGGAAGTAGCTGTCGCCCAGATCGAAGCGCGCGAAGCGCTTCAGCATCAGCCAGTAGCGTTCGAGCGGCGGCTTGTCGAAGCCGTACAGCGCCTTCAGTTGCGCGAGCTGCTGCGCGTCGACGCCGGTGTGCGCACGCATCCCGAACGGCGTCGCGCCCTGCTCCGTCGCGCCCTTGCGCAACTCCTGCACGGCCTGCTCGACCGGGCCGCCCGGCACGAACTGGATCACCGCGAACGTGAGCGTCAGCACGCCGACGAGCGTCGGGATCATCAGCAGCAGGCGTTTGAGGATGTAGCTCCACATAGGGCGTCGACTCGTGATCGGGTGGTGGGTTGGACGAAGGGCCGGCGCGGGTCAGTGATCGGGCTTCGCCCACCAGGTCGACACGACCCAGCCCTCGGCCGAATAGTACAGCGGCAGCGTCTGCGGATAGGCGAGCGTGCGCTTGTACGCGATGCGGTGCGTCGTGCTGTACCACTGCGGGACCGCGTAGTAGCCGTGCATCAGCACGCGGTCGAGCGCGTGCGTCGCGTCGAGCAGCTCCTCGCGCGTCTGCGCGGCGCCGAGCGCGTGCAGCAGCGCGTCGACGGCCGGCGATTTCAGCCCGATGAAGTTGTCGGAACCCGGCTCGTCGGCGAACTTGCTCGCGTAACGCGAGTACTGCTCGGCGCCCGGCACCTGCACGCCCGGCAGGCGGATCGTCGTCATGTCGTAGTCGAACGCATCGAGGCGCTTTTGCAGCAGCGCGTAATCGGCCGTGCGAAACCGCACGTCGATGCCGAGCTTCGCCAGGTTGCGCTGGTAGGCCGTCACGATGCCCTCCATCGCGCCGCCCGCGTCGTCGAGGATCTCGAACGCGAACGGCTCGCCCTTCGCATTGCGCAGCGCACCGTCGCGATAGGTCCAGCCGGCCTGCGCGAGCAGCGCACGCGCCTTCAGCAGGTTCGCGCGCAGCGAGCCCGGCGGGTTCGTGTCCGGCTGCGTGACCATCGGGCCGAACACGGCCGGATCGAGCTGCGCGCGCAGCGGCTCCAGCAGCTTCAGCTCGCCTTCGCCAGGCGTACCGGTCGCCTGCAGGTCGGTATCGGCGAAATAACTGTTGAGGCGCGTGTACGCGCTGTAGAACAGCTGGCGGTTCAGCCATTCGAAGTCGAACGCGAGGTCGAGCGCCTGGCGCACGCGCACATCGCGGAACAGCGGCCGGCGCAGGTTCATGAAGAAGCCCTGCATGCCGGCGCCGTTATGCTGGCGGAATTCGCGCTTGATCAGTTCGCCGCTGTCGAAGCGCTTGCCGACGTCGCGCCGCGCCCAGTTGCGCGCGATGTACTCGACGAGCACGTCGTATTCGCCAGCCTTGAACGCCTCGAGCCGCGCGACGCCGTCGCCGTACAGCTTGTAGACGATCCGCTCGAAGTTGTGGGTGCCGACCCGCACCGGCAGGTCGGCGCCCCAGTACGCGGGGTTGCGCCGGTAGGTGATCGTGCGGCCGTTGTCGTAATGGTCGATCACGTACGGGCCGCTGCCGATCGGCTGCTCGAACGCGAGCTGGTCGAACGGGATGCGCGAGCCGTCCGCGCGCAATCCCCACTTGCGCGAGAACACCGGCACGCCGCCGGCGATCAGCGGGAGCTCGCGATTCGCGCTGCGGAACTCGAAACGCACGGTCGCCGGATCGACGACCACGGCTTTCGCGATCTCCGCGAAATACGCGCCGAACTGCGGCGCGGCCTGCTTGCTCTTCAGCGTATCGAACGAAAACTTGACGTCGTCGGCGCTCACGCGATCGCCGTTCGAGAAGCGTGCGCGCGGATTCAGGTGGAACGTGACCGAACGGCGGTCCGGCGCGACGTCGATGTCGTCGGCCAACAGCCCGTATGCGGACGCCGGTTCGTCGGAGCTGCCCGTCGTGAGGCTCTCGAACAGCATGTCGATGCCGGGCGCGGCGTTGCCGCGCATCGTGAACGGATTGAACTTGTCGAACGACGTCAGCCGGTTCGGGTTCGCCAGCACCAGCGTGCCGCCCTTCGGCGCGTCGGGATTCACGTAGTCGAAATGCTTGAAGCCCGGCGGATACTTCGGCTCGCCGTACTGCGCAATCGCATAGGCCGCGTGCGCGGCCGGCGCGGCGAGCGCCGCGTGCAGCGCCAGCACCGCGGCCACGCGGCCGGCAGCCCGCAGCACGCCGAAGCGGGCGCGCGTGGCGGCGGCCCGGGGCGAACCCTTCGTCATAGAGGCCCTGTCGTCGAATGAGGGTAGTAACGTGGAGCGATTCTACCCATTCATCCGTCGAGCCAAAAGAAAACCGCCGACGCGGGCGGTCTTCTTCGCGAGCAGTTGTCGCGCACGCGGCACGCATGCGCGAGCCGCCCGTCAGCGCCAGCCGTTGTGGCGGCCGTGATCCCAGTGACCGCGATCGCCCCAGCCGCGACCATGGTGGCGATACCATTCGTCGCGGCCCCAGTAGCGGCGGCCGTCCCAGTAGCGGTCGCCGTGCCAGCCGATCACGATTGCCGGCGCCGGCCCGTACACGGGCGCCGGCGCATAGACCGGCGCCGGCTGGTAGACGACCGGCGGCGGAGGCGGCGGCGCATACACGGGCGCGGGCGCGACGTAGACCGGTGCCGGCACGCCGACGTTGATCCCGACATTGACTCCCGCCATTGCTGCGCCCGACACGAGCAAGGCCGTCATACCGGTCAGGAGCGAGGCAACACGCAAAGTCTTCATGGATTCCTCTTCTGGTTGTGTCATGTGTGATTCGACTATAGCGGCAAGCGCCGCGGCCGCATATTTCAAGTTTGTAAGAACTGATGCGCGGCATCGCAACGGGAAGCCCGCGCTAACGTCTTGTAACAATCGGCGCCCGCCCCCGTCCCCCGCTCTTTCCTCCCTTGAACATCCTTCATCCCGCGTCGCGCCCGGCGTCAAGCGGCCCCACGCCCTGCGGGCGGGCCGGACCGGCCCGTCAAACCCCTTCTTGCCGAGCGCCGATATCCGTCCCCCCCGTATCGAACCGGAAACCGAATCTCGCAACCGTTTCGATCCGGGCGGAGAACGCGTGTGCAACCAGCTTGCGCCGCAACCGCACGACCAGCGCATTGACCGTCTCGGGTTCGATGTCGGCATCGTCCCACGCATAACGCAGCACGGCGTCGCGGCCGACCGGCCGCCCCGCTTCACGCAGCAGGCATTCGACCACGCGAAATTCCCGCGCGGTGAGCGCGAGCCGCCGGCCATGCTCCTCGAGCGCGCGCGTGGCCGTATCGAGTCGAACCGATTCACGCGTGGCGACGACGCCCGCGCGGCGCCACAGCGCGCGCAACCGCTCGTGCAGTTCGACGAACGAACAGGGATGGGCAAGACATACGTCGCAGCCGGCCTTCAGCATTTGCGCGCGCCGGACGGGCGTGGCGCCGGCGACGATCGCGGCAATCGTCGCGCCGCCGGCCGACGCGGCGAGCCGCGGTAATCCTTCGAGGATCGCCGGGCGCGCGGCGGCATCGGTCGCGACGATCACGATCGCGTCGAACCGGCCCTGCGTCGCCGCAAAACAGCCATCGCGCCATTCGTCGACGCGCTCGACGCCGTGCATGCTTTCCCGAAACGCCTTGTCGAGCCGCGACGCGCCCGGGTTCGGCGGCGCAATCAGCAGGATGCGCATCGATCGGGTTCCTGCGCCGTCACGCGAGCGAGCGCGGCCAGCATTCGACCGTGATCGCCGCACCGGCCGGCCGCGCATCGCCGATTCGCAGCGCGAAATCGTGCACGCGCATCACCGCCGACACGACGCTCAACCCGAGCCCGGAGCCGTTCACATGACGCGTGCGTTCGCCGCGATAGAAGCGTTCGAGCACTGCATTGCGCTCGGCGGGCGGGATACCGGGCCCGGTGTCCTCGAACCGGACGAGCGGACCGTGCGGCGTCGCCTGGAGCACGACGCGCACACGGCCGCCCGGCGGCGTGAACTTGATCGCGTTGTCCGCGAGATTGCTGAACGCCTCGAACAACAACGCGCGGTCGCCATGGATGCCGTCGACCGCGGCCGCCTCGAGCGCGAACGACACGTCGACGGCCTCGGCCAGCGGTTCGTAAAGCTCGCACACATCGCGCAGCAAGGTCGCGACGTCGACCGCCGCAAAACCGCCGCGCCGGCTCAGCGTGCCGATCTCGGAGATGCGCAGCATCGCGCGAAAACGTTCGAGCAGCCGGTCGGTCTCGTCGCGCGCCGACGCCAGCAGCGCCGCCGACGCGGGATCGTGTGCGCAGAACGGCTGGCCCGAGAGCCGCGCCAGCATCGTATGCACGCGTGCGAGCGGCGTGCGCAGGTCGTGCGCGATCCCGTCGCAGGTATGCCGCACCTCGCCCATCAACCGCTCGACTTCGTCGAGCATGTGGTTCACGAGATGCGCGAGCAGATCGAGTTCGTCGTAGCCGCCCACCGGCAGCCGCTTGCCGAGATCGCCTTCGGCGATCTGCCGCGTGACGCGCCGGATCGCGGCGACGCGGCGCATCTGCCGCATGCCGAGCATGCTGCCGCCCGCGACGCCCGCGATCAGGATCATCACGCCGCCGATCACGAGCCCGCGAATCGCGACGTCGCGGATCTGGATGAAATGCGACAGGTCGCGCGCGACCACCAGCGTCATCCCGTTGTCGCGGCGCACGGCCATCGCGCGCGCGATCGGCGACGATTGGCCGTCGAGCAGCACGAGTGTGTGGTCCAGCGTACGGCCGTGGCGATCGGTGCGTAGCGCGGGCGGTGTCGTGATGTCGCCCGCCACGCGGCGCCCGCTCGCATCGAACAGCCCGTAGAAATTCGTGTGCATGTGCTCGTGCTCGAGCCGCCGATGGATTGCGAGCGGCAGCTCGGCATCGGGAATCGAATCGAAATAGATCAGTTGCCACGCGAGCACCTCGTCGGTGTCGCGCGTCATCGTGTGGGTCGCGGCCACGCTGATCACGCCCGCGAGCAGCAGCAGCGACACCGAGAAGATCGCCGCGTACGCGCACAGCCAGCGAAACGTCGTCGTATGCCAGCGGCGCGTGAAGTTCGCCGCGCGGGCTGCGTCCATCCGTGCCTCCGTCAAGCGAGCATGTAGCCCGATCCGCGTACCGTCTGGATCATCGGGTTCGCGCCGGGCGGATCGATCTTCTTGCGCAGCCGGCCCATGTGGACGTCGATCAGGTTGGTGCCGGGATCGAAGTGATAGCCCCACACGGCCTCGAACAGCATCGTGCGCGTGATCGTCTGGCCTGCGTTGCGCATCATGAATTCGAGTACGCGGAACTCGGTCGGCAGCAGCGCGATCTCGTCGGCGCCGCGGCGCGCGCGGCGCGAAATGAGGTCGAGCTCGAGCGCGCCGACCTTCAGCAGCGTCTGCTGCGGCACGCCCGATGCCTGCCGGCGGCGCAGCAGCACTTCGATGCGCGCGCTCAGTTCGCCGGAATCGAACGGCTTCGTCAGATAATCGTCGCCGCCCGCGCGCAGCCCGCGAATGCGCTCGTCGACGTCGCCGAGCGCGCTCAGCATCAGCACCGGCGTGTCGATGCCGACCGTGCGCATCGCGGTCACGATCGCGAGACCGTCCGCGCCCGGCAGCATCCTGTCGAGCGTGATCGCGTCGTACGATGCGCTCATCGCGCGCATCATCCCTTCGCGGCCGTTGTCGATCCAGTCGACCGCGAAGCCGCGTGCGGTCAGTTCGCCGACGATTTCGTTCGCGGTCACCGCATCGTCCTCGACCGTCAGTACTCGCATGGTTGCCCTCGCAATGAACTTCGAGACGGGCGCATACCACGCGCCCGCCACTATCGTAAGCGCCGCGATCGCCGTGCGGCGCAAGATGAAAATAGCTTCATCCGGCATCGCGGCAAGCGTGCGTGAAAAATGTTTCATCCGTCCGTCGCCTGCCCCGCGACCGCGGCCGTCTACGCTGACATCGTGCGGCAACGGGCCGCGAAACCAGGAGCTACCGGATGAAACTGTCGACCACCCTCGCCTGCATGCTGCTCGCATGCGCCAGCACCGCCGCGTTCGCGGGGCCCCACCTCACCCCGCAGCAATGCAACGCGTA
This sequence comes from Burkholderia anthinoferrum, assembly GCF_002925705.1. Classification (NCBI taxonomy): domain Bacteria; kingdom Pseudomonadati; phylum Pseudomonadota; class Betaproteobacteria; order Burkholderiales; family Burkholderiaceae; genus Burkholderia; species Burkholderia anthinoferrum. Next base: position 116,871 of record NZ_LFZP01000027.1, on the reverse strand, counting down.
CCCGTTCGTGCACACGGGCAGCGGCGTCACGCGCGCGGACCTCGTGCGCGAGCTGACCGAACTCGAGCAGGTCGGCTACGAGCCGGCGCACGCCAGCCCGTATTACCCCGACGATCTCGCCGATGCGAAGCATCGGCTCGCCGCCGAATACCGCGCCGACTGCACGCACGCGCTGACGGCCGACGCGGGCGCGCACCACTGACCGCACGGCCGGCGCAACGCAGCCGGAAAGCAAAAAGGCGGCACGCGCGTGCCGCCTTTCTTCGTGAACGCGCATCGACGTGGACGCGACGCGCCACGCCGGCGCTCAACGCGACATCATGTTCATGCTCACGTTGTGCATCACCCACAGCGTGCCGACGATCAGGATCGCCGCGGTCAGCACCGTATAGCTGAACGCCATCACGTTCCAGCGCTGGCCGGACGAGCCGTTCATGTGCAGGAAGTACACGAGATGCACGACGATCTGCACGAACGCGAGCACGGCGAGCCCGATCAGCGACGCATGCGGCGACAGCACGCCGCCCATCACGAGGCCGAACGACGCGGCCGTGAGCAGCACCGACAGGATGAAACCGGCGACGTAGCCGCCGACGCTGCCGTGCCCTTCTTCGAGTTGAGACGAATGCGAATGGGCCATTTAGATCACGCTCGCGAGATAGACAAAGGAAAACACGCAGATCCACACGATGTCGAGGAAGTGCCAGAACAGGCTCAGGCACGTCAGGCGCCGCAGGTCGCGATCGGTCAGGTCGCCGCCGCGCGACATGATCTGCGCGGCGAGCACGATCATCCACAACAGGCCCGCCGTCACGTGCAGCCCGTGCGTGCCGACCAGCGTGAAGAACGCCGACAGGAACGCGCTGCGCTGCGGGCCGGCGCCTTCCGCGATCAGGTGCGAGAACTCGCGCAGCTCCATCGCGAGAAACGCCGCGCCGAGCACGAACGTCACCGCGAGCCAGGCGAGCAGCGCGCCGCGCCGCTGCTTGTACGCCGCGAGCATCGCGAAACCGTACGTGATGCTCGACAGCAGCAGCGCGGCGGTTTCCACCGCGACGCCCGGAATGTCGAACAGGTCCTTCGCGGTCGGACCGCCCGCGTACTGATTGCCCAGCACCGCGAACGTCGCGAACAGCGCCGCGAAGATCACGCAGTCGGTCATCAGGTACAGCCAGAACCCGAACACCGAATGCGACGGCGGATGGTCGTCGTGCTCGAGCAGGGTCGCGCTCAAGGTTTTCTGCAACATCAGTTGGCCTCCAGTTCCACGTCGTCGACGCGCGCGGCCGTGCGCCGCGTCGGCTGCTTGTCTTCGGTCTTGCGTACCGTCGACGCAGGGATGTAATAGCCGTCGTTATCGCGCGAGCTGTAGATCACGAGCGTCGCGATGATGCCCACGAGCCCGCCGATCGCCATCCACCAGATGTGCCACACCAGCGCGAAGCCGAGCACCAGGCTGAAGATCGCGATCACGAGGCCCGCACACGTATTCGACGGCATGTGGATGTCGCGAATCGCCGCCGGGTTCGGCCGGCCTTCGCCGCGCGCCTTCATGTCCGCGTACGCGTCGAGCGTGCGCACCTGCGGGATCACCGCGAAGTTGTAGTCGGCCGGCGGCGACGACGTCGCCCACTCCAGCGTGCGGCCGCCCCACGGGTCGCCCGTCGTGTCGCGGTACGCGGGCAGGTTGCGATTGCGGATGCTGACCACCAGTTGCAGCAGCTGGCACGCGATGCCGATCGCGATCAGCACGGCGCCGAACGCGGCGACCAGCAGCCACGGATGCCATGCCGGGTTGTCGTAGTGGTTCAGGCGGCGCGTCATGCCCATGAAACCGAGCACGTAGAGCGGCACGAACGCGACGTAGAAGCCGACCTGCCAGAACCAGAACGCGGCCTTGCCGAGCTTCTCGTTCAGCTTGAAGCCGAACGCCTTCGGGAACCAGTAGTTGAAGCCCGCGAGATAGCCGAACAGCACGCCGCCGATGATCACGTTGTGGAAGTGCGCGATCAGGAACAGGCTGTTGTGCAGCACGAAGTCCGCGCCCGGAATCGCCATCATCACGCCGGTCATGCCGCCGAGCGTGAACGTGACCATGAAGCCGATCGTCCACAGCACGGGCGTCGTGAACTCGATCCGGCCGCGATACATCGTGAACAGCCAGTTGAATACCTTCACGCCGGTCGGGATCGCGATGATCATCGTCATGATCCCGAAGAACGCGTTCACGTTCGCGCCCGAGCCCATCGTGAAGAAGTGATGCAGCCACACGAGGAACGACAGCACCATGATCGCGCAGGTCGCGTACACCATCGTCTTGTAGCCGAACAGCGGCTTCTTCGCGAACGTCGCGATGACCTCCGAGAAGATCCCGAACGCCGGCAGGATCAGGATGTACACCTCCGGATGGCCCCACGCCCAGATCAGGTTCAGGTACAGCATCGCGTTGCCGCCGGCTTCGTTCGTGAAGAAGTGCATGCCGAGGTAACGGTCGAGGCCGAGCAGCGCGAGCGTCGCGGTCAGGATCGGGAACGATGCCATGATCAGCACGTTCGTGCAGAGGGCCGTCCACGTGAACACCGGCATCTTCATCAGCGTCATGCCCGGCGCGCGCATCTTGATGATCGTCACGAAGAAGTTCACGCCGGTCAGCAGCGTGCCGACGCCGGAGATCTGCAGCGCCCACAGGTAGTAGTCGACCCCTACCCCCGGGCTGAACTGCAGCTCCGACAGCGGCGGGTACGCGAGCCAGCCCGTCTGCGCAAACTCGCCGATCACGAGCGACACGTTGATCAGGATCGCGCTGACCGCCGTCATCCAGAACGACAGCGAGTTGATGAACGGGAACGCGACGTCGCGCGCACCGATCTGCAGCGGCACGACCAGGTTCATCAGGCCGACCATGAACACCATCGCCATGAAGAAGATCATGATCACGCCGTGTGCCGTGAAGATCTGGTCATAGTGGTGCGGCGGCAGGTAGCCGGGCGCGTTGTACGCGAGCGCGAGCTGCATGCGCATCATGATCGCGTCGGCGAAGCCGCGCAGCAGCATGATCAGCGCGACGATGATGTACATCACGCCGAGTCTCTTGTGGTCGACCGTGGTCAGCCATTCCGTCCACAGCCATTTCCAGCGGCCGGTGATCGTCAGCGCGGCGAGAATGCCCAGCACGACCAGCCCCATGAAGGCGCCGGCCCCCATGATGATGGGCTGATCGAACGGGATCGCCGAAAGTGTGAGTTTGCCGAACATGCGTTACCCCTTCGTGCCGCAGGCGGCGTCCTTCAGGTCGAGGACGTGGCCATCGTTGTATTTCGCGATGATGTTGTGGAAGAGCCGCGGATCGACCGACGAGAAATAGCGCACCGGCGCCTTCTCGCTCGGCTGCGCGACGGTGCCGTACACCGTCGCGTCGAGCCGTTCCGGCGACGCCTTCACCTTCTGCACCCACGCATCGAACTGCTCGCGCGGCTCGGCGAGCGTGCGGAACTTCATGTCGGAGAAACCGCGGCCGCTGAAGTTGGCGGACGTGCCCGCGTAGTTGCCCGGCTCGTCGGCGATCAGGTGCAGGCGCGTCTGCATGCCGGCCATCGCGTAGACCTGGCCGCCGAGCTGCGGGATGAAGAACGAATTCATCACCGAATCCGACGTGATGCGGAAGTTCACCGGCGTGCCGACCGGAATCGCGAGCTGGTTCACCGACGCGATGCCGAGTTCCGGATAGATGAACAGCCACTTCCAGTCGAGCGCGACCACCTCGACGTCGATCGGCTTCACGGCCGATTCGAGCGGCTTGTACGGATCGAGCTCGTGCGTGGTCTTCCACGTGAGCACGCCCAGGAACAGGATGATCAGCGTCGGCACCGTCCAGATCACGACCTCGATCGCGGTCGAGTGCGACCAGTTCGGCGCGTACGCGGCGTTGCGGTTCGACGCGCGGTAACGCCACGCGAACCACAACGTGAGCAGAATCACCGGCACGACGACGATCAGCATCGCCCAGGTGGACGTCGCGATCAGCGCCTTTTCTGCCGCGCCCACACTTCCTTTCGGATTTAGTACATCTAAATTACAACCTGACAGGCTCAACGCCGCGCCGATTGACATCAGCGCCGCCCAGCCTCTTGAAGCTCTTCTTCTCATCACACAGCCCCGCGGGTCATTGAATCCGTTTGCGTATGCCCGATGCGCATTCGATTCACGAAATTGGCCGAATCATACGTCGCGCGAGTGCGATGAAAAACCGGTGCATGCGGCAAATCATCATTGCAAAATCTGCCGTGAGTCACATTGTCGCGGGGCAATTTCACGCAGCCGGAAGCGGGCCCGGCACTTGCCGTGCCGGGCTGCGGATCGATGCGCGCGCAACCATGCGCGCCGCGCGATGCGGCGGGCTTGCGCGGCGTGGCGCGGCTCGACGTGCCGCGATCAGTCGTGCGTCGACGCCATGTACGACGGCAGCGCCGGCGCGGGAGCGTCCCCTGCCGGCACCTTCGAATGGCTCGCTTCCTGGATCAGCTTGCCGACGGTCGGATCGATCGCATCGGTGAACGGCTTCGGATCGATGCCGACCGCCAGCACGATCAGCGCGAGCGACGCGAACATCACGATCTCGCGACGGTTCAGGTCGGCGAGCTTCGCGATCTGCTGGCTCGCGACCTTGCCGAACACGACGCGCTTGAGCATCCACAGCGTGTACGACGCGCTGAGGATCAGCGTGAGCGCCGCGATCGCGCCAATCCAGAAGTTGAAGCGGATCGCGCCCATGATCACCATGAACTCGCCGACGAACCCCGACGTGCCCGGCAGGCCGACGTTGGCCATCGCGAACAGCAGCGTGAAGGTCGCGAAACGCGGCATCACGCCCGCCACGCCGCCGTACGCGGCGATCTCGCGCTGCCGGGTACGGTCCACGAGCACGTTCACGCACAACAGCATCGCGCCCGCGACGAAGCCGTACGACACGAGCTGCACGATCGCGCCTTCGACGCCGATCCGGTTGAACAGGAACAGCCCGAGCGTGACGATTCCCATGTGCGCGACCGTCGAATACGCGAGCAGCTTGCCGAGATCGGTCTGCGCGAGCGCGATCAGGCTCGCATAGACGATCGCGAACAGGGACAGCGCGATCACGGCCGGCGCGAAGAAATGACTCGCGTCGGGCGTGATCGGCAGCGCGAAGCGCAGGAACCCGTACCCGCCGAGCTTGAGCATCGCGAGCATCAGCGCGGCGCCCGTCGGGCCGTCGGTGTACACGTCGCTCAGCCACGTGTGGACCGGCCACATCGGCACCTTGACCGCAAACGCGGCGAAAAAGCCGACGAACACCAGCAACTGCGGCGCGAAGCCGAGCTGCAGCGTGCGCCACACGGCCATGTCGAACGTATGCGACTGCGCGTACAGGTACAGCATCGCCATCAGCAACAACAGCGAGCCGGCGAACGAGATGAAGAAGAACTTCACGGCCGCATACACGCGGCGCTCGCGCCCCCACGTGCCGATCAGCAGGTACAGCGGGATCAGCGTCGCCTCGAAGAAGATGAAGAACAGCAGCCCGTCCTGCGCGACGAACACGCCGACCATCAGCCCCGACAGGATCAGGAACGACGCGTAGTACTGCGCGACGCGCACCGTGACCGATTCCCACGACGCGACCACCACCACGAGCGTCGTGAACGCGGTCAGCACGACGAGCCACAGCGACGCGCCATCGATGCCGACCCGCCATCCGGCATTGAATGCCGCGAGCCAGTCGCGTCTTTCGACGAACTGCATCGCAGCCGAATGCGCGTCGAAGCCGGCAACCAGCGGCACGACGGGCGCCAGTCCGGCGATCGCGCCGACCAGCGCGATCAGCCGTATTCGCCGTGAATGCTGATCGGAACCGGCGCGCAGCAGGCCCGCGCCGAACAGTATCGGAACCCAGATGGCCAGGCTCAGGAAGGGAAAATCATGCATGTCAACAACGCCTTGAGGAAGTCGCACCCTGCATCGGGGACAGGCGCGACGAAAGGAACGAAATAAAATCGACAGGTAGATTTCGTGAATCGCCAATGTTGGCTAAATGTAAAGCGACATCAGCGAAAAACTTGATGCCGCTCAAACGCGATCGGGTTAACCAGCATAAGGCGATTGAATATTTTCTGCAGCGCAGCAGAATGTTGTTTCTTGGCGTCGGCGTAGTTCGCTGATTTTTATGAGTAATTTTTTGTATTGCCGGGCACTCTGCACGGCAAGAATAGACGCAGCGCCGCATTTTTGATGTCGACCGTTCGTTTCGAAGGGCCGGAATGACAAGGTCGGCATTCCGCGATCTTGCGATCGCCCGGCACTCCCTGCCTTACAGAAATGCTTTCATTCTTATTTCATTCGATTTGGTGCAGCGCATATCGGGCGATGAGGTGCCCTCGCCCGCCCCTTCTCGTGCGGCCGCGCCCTAATAACTCAAGCGGTCTCATAAGCCCCCGCTCGGCGGCAATCTCCATCAGACGAACATATGCCACATCGGGCCTGCGACGTGTGCGTGTCGAAGAAGTACCTTGGCTCATTGTCTTCAGAACTGAGCAGTCACCTGAAAACCGAGCGTCACTCGCACAGTCGGAAAACCCGATGGCTTGTAGACAGGCGTACCCGCGAAGAGATCGTACGCATAGGCTCCGAATCGCGTGCCCACGCTACCTTTTATGCCGATCACGGCGCCGGCCAATTGCGTCCCGACGAGAGCGACAGGCTGCGGGCCCCATACGCGACCGTAGTCGAGCCCCGCATAAATTGCCTGCCCCGTCTGCCCGATCGGCGCCTGCAGTTCGTTGCGCCAGTAGAAGCCGCGTGCCGCGGCGAGCATCGTTTCGCCATCGAAACCGCGCACTGTGTAGCGACTGCCAATCGTCAAATCGTCGATGTAGTAAAGCGTGTTTCCGGTGTACTGGCCGTGGAATGTGCCGACATAGCGGAATGGCTGCTTACCGATCGCAAAGGGCACCGACAGGTTCGCGTCGACTACCGCCATCTTGAAGCGATAGGTCGGTCCACCACCCGCTGCCATCGTATCGTCCTGAGCACCCAACCCACCGACGCCTTGACGATATGCAAGCGAGCCGTCGAACTGTGCGCCGCCGAAGTAGTGGCGATCGGTCAGGCCCAGTTCGATCATCGTGTTGTTGCGGCGCTGCTGCGAGATCTCGGTGTCTTCGATAAAGCTTTGTCCGAAACGACGCGACAGGCGAACGTAGGCGCCGAACACATCATTTTGATTACGCGACAGCACGCGGGCCAGCTTGAAATCGACCGTCTTGGAGTTGCCGCTTGCGATGAACGTCTGGTTCACGCCGGCGATCTGCTGGTAGTACGTGTTCGTGTAAGCCGAGAGCGTTGCCGTCCAGTAGCCCCACGGAATCGAATAGAAACCGTTCCAGCCGTGCGAGCCGAGGCGCTTGTCGCCGAATTCGAGATCCTGGCTGACGCCGACGTTGAACACGTCGCTCAGGCCGAGCGGGTTGTCGATGCCGAGCGACAGGTTGCCTTGCAGTTTGCTGGTGGCACGCGTGCCGGAATTGTCGATCGACGCGACGACTGTCCCCGGCTTGCCGCGCTTCACGTCGAGCACGACGTCGCTTTCGCCGGGAAGATCACCCGGAACAAGTTGCATCGAGACATCCTGACTCGATACGCGTTTCATTTGCTCAAGGCCTTGTTCGAGGTCGCGCAGGTTCAGCAGGTTGCCGTCGCGGGTCGGGAACGCGGTTTTCCAGGTGCCACGGAGCTTTTCGTCGGCGAAGCGGACGTGGCGGATCATGCCGGGGATCAGCGAGAGTTTGAGCGTACCGGTCGATAAGTCTTGCTCTGGAACGAGCACCCGCGTAGTGACGTAGCCCTTCGCCAAAATCGCCTGCGACGGTCCCTTGATCAGTACGTCAATACCTTGTTTGCCGACGCATTGCCCTGCGTAGTGGTTCAGCCATTCGCGTGCGAACGCAAAGCGATCCATCGGTAAGGCGGATGCCCCTTGGGCCTTCGCTGCATCGGACAATGAGCCAGGCACGTCGAGCGTAAAGCGGTCGATCGGGAAACATGGCGTTTCGGTAGGAAGTGCTGGATATGCTTCAGTGCGCGGCAATTCAGAACGAATTGAAGGCGCGCGCACCGCCGCGTCGCGTTGCTGCGCATCGCGTTGCTGCTGTGCTTGCCGATCCTGCTCCGCGTTCGCCCGCGCGGCGGCGGCCTGATCAGCAGGCAGCGGGGCCTGCTGAGCCGACACAGCAACCGACATCAACGTTGTGATCGACAGCGCCGGCAGGCCCTTCATTATCTTCATTTGTATCTATCCCTGATTCTGCCTAATCTCCATACAACCTATACGGGCATTCTGCTCTAGTCGTATTTCAATTCCAATGAAAATCTTCCTTTATTCACATCAACAACAAGGATGAACAATTTCCATTTTGGTTGATTTTGTGAGACAAAAAATCGACGATGCTCAACCAACAATTCCAATAGCCTACTGTTAAGACTAGCACTACCCAAAAACCATGAAGAATCTCCATTTTCCGCGACGGCATCAAACTCGAATTTCGCCTGATCGTCGTCATCCGCAAGTTGCGCTCGCATAACGATCGAATGCGATCCCGCCGGAGCGGCGTCATAAAGCAGCTGGCCAACCTCCTTGCATATATCAACATCTCGGCTGTCCATTACCTTTCTCCAGGCGAATTCCTAAAATACTGCTGCGCCGGTCGACCATTGCCACTACGTACGTGATGTTAAACCCTTCAGGTCTTCGACTATCCCCTTGGTATTGCGGTTCGATCGAAACCTTCACTTGCTTTCCCGCATTCAGCGCGTCGGCCCAACTATTCTCCAATTGCTTCCATGCTCCGCGATTCAAGTTTGAATCCATTGGAACTATGTTTAGCTTCTCTCCAGGCCCGTTCAATATGGACGCGATCAAATGACCGCCATCATCTCCACTATCTCCTTCGCGCCCCGCCTTGGATTGATGAACTGGCTTGTGATGTCAAAGCCGGCCTGGATCTTGGCCTTGTCGAAGATCGGCGCGAGTGCACGCCGGTGTTCGACGTATCGCGATTGGTGCTCGCGACCGCTTCGGCGGCCCGACCGAAATCAACGCGGCGAACGGCAGGGCCGCCAGTTGTTTGGTTATTGTCATTTGATGGTTAGTTCTTATGCTGGCCCGATACCGCGTGGCTATTTAGCCACTTTGCCGACCTCAATCGTAAACACAAGATCTTCGAAATCTGGATTACCCATGCCGTCGCTGCAATGGAATGAGATATGACGATCGTCTTTTTTCACCAACATGCCGGCATTTCCAATCCATGCATGCGAAACGCCATCATATTTCCAAACATTCCAAACTTTAAGGGCGGCCCTCCCACCCTTCTTAATCGCGACATTCAGCGGAATATGTTTCGGACCATGATCCGACCATATAAGAAAATCCGTCAAAATCTGATTATTAACCTCAACATTGCAATTCACCGCCTTTATGTTAACGCCTTGGACTGTCGACTTTTTAAATGATACAAAATCAGGGAACAGTACTGTTTCCCCCGAAGATACGTCGATCTCATACAAACCGTATATTTCCCGGCCGTCAACCACGATTTTGGGGGCTCTAGCTTCTTGGAAGCGCTGCGCTAATGAGATGTTCGTCATGTAAATATCCGGGTCTTCGATACCGATCTACCGTTGCATGGTCTTGCGGCCACCGAGGCACGAATTCCTTGCCACCATCATGGACCGGGACGGGTTCGTGACTCAGTTCGATCGGAATGTCATTCAAGACATCGATTGGCTCTCTCTCCACCACCTCTATTGAAGCAGAGACCCCGAAAATACAAACATGATCTTCAAATCATCTTCTACGGGCAAGGCACCCCGCCATCATTTACCTCGTCTAACGCTCTACTCACTCTCATCAAAAGGATTTTCCTTCATATATCTTTTAATATCACTTTCTGAAATTCCAGGCGCACCCGCGCTTAACCACCTATCGAATTCGTCAGGATATGACCTATACACCCTCCCCCCAGACGATTGAACCGATACATCACTCCCAAATTCCGCTAGAAAACGCAAATGATGTACCACCATAATCCAAATTCGCTTGAGTTCAGGATCCTGCGGCACGCCGCCTGACGCCTCCGAAAGATAACGCGACTCGCCCTCAACGAAGTCCAACAGATCCTTCGCCCTTCCAGCGCTCAGCATTAGCCTTATAATTTCAACTTTCCCCATGATCATCTACCGATAGAATTTAACGTTATACCCATTGACGTCAACACCCTTAAATCCGAGAGAGCTCATCGATTTCCCTAGTGGAGTAGCCCAAACTGCTTGAACCGGCGAAATCCCAGAAGAGGTCGCCGAATTGTAAGCATCACGGTTTGCATTACCCAACTGAGCAGACACAGTTTTCACCTTGTCTGCTCCGACGGATTCTATTGCCTTAGAAATCATATCTGTTCCAACACCTCGCCCAGACACCGTAGTCCCGTACCAGTCTATGTGAAAATTCCCATCTGGAGAGTAACGACCAATCAGATCACTTTGCGCAAACTTGCTATCCACAACAGAGCCATTTTTATCAAACTTCTATCTCGCGGATAACTCGACATCTACATAACCGCCATCCTTGGCTTCAACTTTCGTGTCAAAATTCAATCCTTCCTTACCCGATGGCGATGATCCATTCGAATGAAGAATATAGTCCACGAGGCCTTTGCCTGATCCGGAATGATTTCCGCGATCCAGTCACTGATCTTCTTGGCATCAGGCAACGGCGAAATCAACGAACCCGGTTTGATACTCGGATCGAGCTCCGTGGCCGAATCAGCAATCACACCATCGCCCTTGCCTGCTGTCTCGCCCTCATACCCTGGACGGTCTCAAGAATCAAGTGCAACGTTTAGCCAATCCGGCGGCAGCCAATTCCATCGCCATAGCCTCTTCAGGGGTTTTCCAGTTGAGGGTTTGACGGGGCGGCCGTTCATCCGTTTGGCAATGTCGTTCAATTGCATCTGGGTGACGCCTGACAGGTCGGCCCCCTTGGGCAGAAACTGGCGCAGCAGGCCGTTGGTATTTTCGTTGCCGCCCCGTTGCCAAGGAGCGTAGGGATCTGCGAACCAGATGTCCGGATTCAGTCGTTCAGCCAACTCGACATGGCAAGTCATTTCCGATCCACGATCGTACGTCAGGCTCTCACGCAGAAAGGCCGGGAGCTTTCAGCAGTAGTTCCCGGACGACACATGGCCCCAGGTTTCCGCAATTGCGTTGCAGAAGTGCCAAAATTCGAGCAGTGAATCGGATGGAAGTTTTACGCGGACTTGCGCTTGGACCTCGTTGGACGATCCGTCTTTTCCCGGGAGTATACGGGACGAGCAATCATCGAGCGTTGCCTTCACGCTCGGAGACAGCGCGCAACACCATGCGGCGCCAACGATCAGCTCCGCCCAGCACATTCTTGCTGATGGGCCTAGTGAGGGGCTGAAAAAGAAAAAGCCCCGCAAGTCCGAGAACTTGCGGGGCTTTGTCACCGCTTTTGGCGGAGACGGAGGGATTCGAACCCTCGATCCAGGTTTTGGCCCAGATGCTCCCTTAGCAGGGGAGTGCCTTCGACCTCTCGGCCACGTCTCCCAAACTTTCGCTCGCACCAGGGAGGCAGTGCGACGAGAACGAGATAATATAGGGTTTCGAACCGTACGTCAAATTCCGTGATGCATTTTCTTCAATGCATCACGAAAAATTCACGATGCCTGGTCGAGTTCGAAAGCCTTGTGCAGCGCGCGGACGGCCAGCTCCATGTATTTCTCGTCGATCAGCACCGAGATCTTGATTTCGGACGTCGAGATCATCTGGATGTTGATGCCCTCTTCCGAGAGCGTACGGAACATCTTGCTCGCGACGCCCACGTGCGAACGCATGCCGACGCCGACGACCGATACCTTCGACACCTTCGGATCGCCCTGCACGCGCTCGGCGCTCACATGGCCCTGCACCTGGTTGGTTAGGATGTCCATCGCCTTCTGGTAGTCGCCGCGACCGACCGTGAACGTGAAGTCGGTTTTGCCTTCGACGCTCTGGTTCTGGATGATCATGTCGACGTCGACGTTCGCATCGGCCACCGGGCCGAGGATCTGATATGCGATACCCGGCTTGTCGGGCACGCCCATCACCGCAATGCGTGCTTCGTCGCGCTGGAACGCGATGCCGGAAATGACTGCCTTTTCCATGGTCTCGTCTTCTTCAAAAGTAATCAGGGTGCCCGAGCGCATTTCTTCGTCGAGCGCAATCAGCGGATCGGTCAGGCTCGACAGCACACGTGTCTTCACCTGGTATTTGCCGGCGAATTCGACCGAGCGGATCTGCAGGACCTTCGAGCCGAGGCTGGCCATTTCCAGCATCTCCTCGAACGTCACGCGGTCGAGGCGGCGCGCCTCTTCGACGACACGCGGATCGGTCGTGTAGACGCCGTCGACGTCGGTATAGATCAGACACTCTTCGGCACCGAGCGCAGCCGCCACCGCCACCGCCGACGTGTCCGAGCCGCCACGGCCCAGCGTCGTGATGTGACCGTCCGGATCCACACCCTGGAAGCCCGTGATGATCACGACCTTGCCCGCGTTCAGGTCGTCCTTCACGCGCTCGTCGTCGATCGAGTGGATGCGTGCTTTCGTAAACGCGCTGTCGGTCTTGATCGGCACTTGCCAGCCGGCATAGCTCACGGCCTCGACACCGATTTCCTGCAGCGCGATCGACAGCAGGCCGACGCTGACCTGCTCGCCGGTCGACGCGATCATGTCGAGCTCACGCGGGCTCGGCTGGCTCGAAATCTCTTTCGCAAGACCGAGCAGACGGTTGGTTTCGCCGGACATCGCCGAAGGCACGACCACCATCTGGTGCCCGGCCTGATGCCATTTTGCGACGCGTTTCGCGACGTTCTTGATGCGCTCGACCGAGCCCATCGAAGTGCCGCCGTATTTGTGTACGATGAGTGCCATTGTCGTTCTGAACTGGAGGAGAAGCCGCACGGGCGCGCTGGGCAGGCCGCATAGCCGTTCGGTCACGCGGCTTGTGGCTGTGGACGGACGACAAGGGGAACGGCTGGGACGCAACACGCAAGCGTGACGGATTTTGCCCGGAAGGCCGATCAGGCCGCGCAAACCGGGTACGTCACGCGGAAAACCTGCACAAAACGCTCAAAAATCGAGCCGAGCAAACGACCGAGCGTACCCGATAGAAGCCCGCTTGACAAGCCGCGCGCCGTGGCGGCGACCGTTCCGGCGCTGTTTACCAAATGGTGAAAATGGGCGCGCCATCGCGCCGCCGGAAGCCTGCCGCCGTTACGCGATCAGCAGGTCGGGACGCCACTCGATCCGGCGCCATGCGGCGGCGCCGGGCGCCGCCCCGTCAGGCATGCCGATGTCGCGATTGACACCCAGCCGCGGCACGTAGATCAGCCGGTCGCCCGCGAACAGCAGCGGCACGTCGCGTTGCCAGGCCGGCACCCCGCGCTCCTGGAACAGGTTCTTCAGCGTTCGGCCCGGGCCGCCCGGCGACGTCCGCATCCGTTCGCCACCGGCCCGGGGGCGCACCGCCAGCCGCGCACCGCGCAGCAGCTCCTCCGGCACCGCGTCGGCGCTGCCCGCGTCGGCGGGCGCAAACACGAACGTGCCGCGCCATCCCGGCAGGTGCCACACTTGCTGTCCGTCCCATGCGAGCGCCGCCTCCGGTTGCAGCGTACCCGTACCGTCGTCGGCCGGTTCGCTGCTGTCGCCGGCTTCCCAGTAGACGACATCGCGATAGAGCCGCAGGCACTGCCCCGCGTGATCGACGCGCAGCGCATGCGCGTCGTGCGCCGCGCGCAGTTGTCGCATCATGTTGGCGAGCCGGGCGGCCGACGCGCCCGGCAAACCGAGCCGGCGCATCCAGAAGCGCAGCAGGTTCGCGCCGCGCGTGTCGTCGAATCCGATCAGCGCGTCGCGCGACAGCGCCTGCCCGTCATCGCGCGCGGCGACGGCGAAATCCAGCTCGGCCAGATCGTCGAGCAGCCGCTGAGCCGCCGCCGCGTGCTGCGCCGCGCGACCGAGCGCATCGCGAAAGCCCGGGAAATGCACGGCCAGCGCCGGCAGCACGTCGACGCGCAGCGCATTGCGCGCATAGCGCGTGTCACCGTTCGATTCGTCGTCGATCCAGGCGAGCGCGTGCTGCTCCGCATAGCGCTCGAGTTGCGCGCGCAACAATCGCAGCAATGGGCGCACGCGCTCGATGCTCACGCCGTCGGGGCGATAACGCGGCGCCATCGCGGCAAGCCCCGCGATTCCCGCACCGCGCAACAGTTGCAGCAGCACCGTCTCGGCCTGATCGTCCGCATGTTGCGCGAGCCACAGCGCCGCCACGCCGTGGCGTTCGCCCATCGCGTCGAGCGCCGCGTAGCGACGCTCGCGCGCCGTCGCCTCGATACCGAGCCCGCTGTCGCGCGGCACGTCGACGCGCATCGATTCGAATGCGACGCCGAGCCGCGCCGCCTCCGCTTCGGCATGCGCGACCCATGCGTCGGCATTCGCGCTCAGGCCGTGATGCACGTGCAACGCGACGCAGCGCGATGCGCCCGCGACGCGCACGGCCGCATCGAGCAGCACCGTCGAATCGAGGCCGCCGCTGTAGGCGATCGCGATGCGCGCATCCGGCCGCAGGCCGGAAAGCGCAACGCCGACCGCGTCGAGGACGACACGGTCGGCGGAGAATTCGGTGGGCGGGATCACGAGCGGGACGCGCGCGCCGCGGCGCGCGCATTGAATACACGGCCGGTCATGCGCTCGGCGTGGTTTCCTTGAACTTGCCGTAGGCCATCAGGCGCTCGAAGCGGCGCTCGCGCAGCGCATCGATGCTCATGCCCTGGAACTGGCGCAGCGAATCGGCCAGCGCACGGCGCAGCAGCGCGGCCATGCCCTTCGGATCGCGATGCGCGCCGCCGAGCGGCTCGTTGATGATCTTGTCGATCAGGCCGAGCGCCTTCAGGCGGTGCGCGGTCAGGCCCAGCGCTTCCGCGGCTTCGGGCGCCTTCGCAGCGCTCTTCCACAGGATCGACGCGCAGCCTTCCGGCGAGATCACCGAGTAGGTCGAGAACTGCAGCATCATCACGGTATCGGCCACGGCGATCGCCAGCGCGCCGCCCGAACCGCCCTCGCCGATCACCGTCGTGATGATCGGCGTCTTCAGCTCGGCCATCACGTACAGGTTGCGACCGATCGCCTCCGACTGGCCGCGCTCTTCCGCGCCGATGCCCGGGTACGCGCCCGGCGTGTCGACGAACGTGAAGATCGGCAGCCCGAACTTCTCGGCCAGACGCATCAGGCGCTCGGCCTTCCGATAGCCTTCCGGACGCGGCATCCCGAAGTTGCGCGCGGCGCGCTCCTTCGTGTCGCGGCCCTTCTGGTGACCGATCACCATGCACGGATGGCCGCCGAAGCGCGCGAGACCGCCGACGATCGACAGGTCGTCCGCGAACGCGCGATCGCCATGCAGTTCGTGAAAATCGGTAAACAGTTCCGCGACGTAATCGAGCGTGTACGGACGCTGCGGGTGCCGCGCGATCTGCGAAACCTGCCACGGCGTCAGGTTCGCGTAGAGGTCCTTCGTCAGTTGCTGGCTTTTCTTCGACAGCCGCTCGATTTCTTCCGAAATATCGACAGCCGAGTCGTCCTGCACGAATCGCAGCTCTTCGATCTTGGCCTCGAGTTCGGCGATCGGCTGTTCGAAATCCAGAAACGTGGTCTTCATGTGTTCGAATCCTTGGGTCTTGCGGCAGCGCGTATTCTACCCGCGCGGGCGGCGCGCAAAACCGGCTCTCAACTATTGATGTTCAAAATTCGATAGCCTGCACTCAGGCGTCGGCGTCGGGCGCATCGAGGCTGCGCCACATGTACCAGGTCGCGACGGTGCGCCACGGCTCCCAGTTGGCCGCGACCTCGCGCGCCTCGCTGCGCGTGACGGGTTCGCCGCTGAAGTAATTGACGCTGATCGCACGGATCAGACCCGGGTCGTCGAGCGGCAGCACGTCCGGCCGCGACAGGTTGAAGATCAGGAACATCTCGGCGGTCCAGCGGCTGATGCCGCGGATCTGCGTGAGTTCCGCGATCACGTCCTCGTCGTCCATCGACGTCCATTTGTCGACGTGCAGCGCCCCCGACACGAAATGTTGCGCAAGATCGAGGATGTATTCCGTCTTGCGCTTCGACAGCCCGCACGCGATCAGCTTGTCCGCGCCGAGCCGGATCACCGGTTGCGGCGCGAGCTTCGGGCAGGCGTCCTCGATGCGCGCCCACAGCGACTGCGCGGACGGCACCGAAATCTGCTGGCCGACGACCGAGCGCGCGAGCGTGACGAACGGGTCGCCGCGTTTCACGAGATGCGCGGGACCGAACTTCGGAATCAGCTTCTTCAGGATCCGGTCGCGCTTGACGAGGTCCGCGCATGCCTTGTCCCAATAGGCGGGACGCACGACGACCTCCTCGCCCTCCGCTTCGGACGCACGTGTCTTGCGGGCCGCGTCGGCGGCCGGCGGCGCGGCCGCCGGCTGCGCATGACCGTTCAGCGCGCCGTTCGGCACGGCGCGCGTCGCGTCCGCCTTCGCCGCCGGTACGCGCTTGGCTGCCGGACGCGCGGCGACCGGGGTCGCGCGCCTGACCGGCGCTTTTCTGGCCGTTGCCATCTTGCCTCCTACCTGACGGATCGGTCAGTGGAACGCACCGCGCTCATACGCGACGCCATTCGGTCGATCCGCCCGGTTTGTCTTCAAGTGCGATGCCGGCTTCGAGCAATTCCGCCCGGATCCGGTCCGCTTCGGCATAGTCCTTCGCTTGCTTCGCCGCGACGCGCGCGGCGATCTTCGCTTCGATCTCGTCGGCCGCGAGCCCGCCCGCCTGCGCGGCGCCAGACGCCTGCTGCAGGAACGCGCGCGGTTCGCGGCCCAGCAGGCCGAGCAGGCCCGCCAGCTGTTTCAGTTGCCGTGCGAGCGACGCGTCGCGCGTGCGGTTGACTTCACCCGCCAGCTCGAACAGCGTCGCCACCGCGACCGGCGTGTTGAAATCGTCGTTCATCGCGGCCGCGAAACGCTGTGCGTGCGCCTCGTTCCAGTCGAGCGCGAGCGTGTCGGGCTCGACGTCCTTCAGCGCGGTGTACAGACGCGTGAGCGATGCGCGTGCATCGTCGAGATGCACGTCGCTGTAATTGAGCGGCGAACGGTAATGCGTGCGCACGATGAAGAAGCGCATGACTTCCGCGTCGTAACGCTCGAGTACTTCCCGGATCGTGAAGAAGTTGCCGAGCGATTTCGACATCTTCTCGTTGTCGACCTGCACGAAGCCGTTGTGCATCCAGTAATTGACGAACGTCTCGCCGGTCGCGCCCTCGCTCTGCGCGATCTCGTTCTCGTGGTGCGGGAATTGCAGATCCTGCCCGCCGCCGTGGATGTCGAAATGATCGCCGAGCAGCGAGCAGCCCATCGCCGAGCATTCGATGTGCCAGCCCGGGCGGCCCATCCCGTACTTCGACGCCCACGACGCGCCTTCCGGATCTTCCCGCTTCGCGCGCTTCCACAGCACGAAGTCGAGCGGATCCTGCTTCGCATCGTTCGCGGCGACGCGCTCGCCCGCGCGGAGATCGTCGAGCGACTTGCCCGACAGCTTCCCGTAGCTCGCGAACTTGCGCACCGAGTAATTGACGTCGCCATCGGCCGCCTGATACGCGTAGCCGTTCGTCTCGAGCGTCTCGATCATGCCGAGCATCTGCGCAATGAACTGCGTCGCGCGCGGCTCGATGTCGGGCCGCTGGATGCCGAGCGCGGCTTCATCCTCGTGCATCGCGCCGATGAAGCGATCGGTCAGCGACTTGATCGTCTCGCCGTTCTCGACCGCGCGGCGGATGATCTTGTCGTCGATGTCGGTGATGTTGCGCACGTACGTGACCCGGTAGCCGATCGCACGCAGCCAGCGCTGGACGAGGTCGAACACGACCAGCATGCGCGCGTGGCCCACGTGACAATAGTCGTAGACGGTGATCCCGCATACGTACATCCGCACTTCGCCGGACTGGCGCGGCACGAAGACTTGCTTGTCACGCGCGAGCGTGTTGTAGATGCGCAGTGATTCCATAGAGATGAACCGTGAGCCGAAGGAAACCGCCCTGGCGAAGCTCGCCCAGCATGTGAAACGGACGGACCATCTGCTGCGGCGCCGGGCCGCGCGTCCTCGTTATCACATGGGGCGGTCAGGCTGCAAGCACAGCGGTGACGGCCACGAGAGGCTAAGAAAGACTGTCTGCCGCTCGCCGGAACGCGCAGACGTTTTGTTAGAATGGCTCGGAGTATAACATTCCGATTTACGCCTATGAAACCTCATCGCGGCCGCGCGCCGAGCGCTGCGACCCTCGTTGCGACCACCGTCATGGGCGTCGCGCTGACGCTTTTCGCGGCACCCGCGGCGCATGCGCAGAAAGCCCCGGCGGTCGCCGACGGCACGCCCGAAATCGACGCGTCGATCGGCGGCAAGCAGTGGAAGCAGGCGCTCGCGCAGCTCGACGCGCGCATCGCGTCGAACCCGCACGACGTGCAGGCGCAGTTCAAGCGCGGCACCGTGCTGGCCCGCCTGAACCGCGACGACGACGCGATCCAGCAGTTCGTCGCGATCACGCAGGCGTACCCCGAGCTGCCCGAGCCGTACAACAACCTCGCGGCGCTCTACGCGAAGCACGGCCGCTATGACGAAGCGCGCACCGCGCTCGTCACCGCGACGCAGTCGAACCCGAGCTACACGCTCGCGTACGAGAACCTCGGCGATCTCTACCTGCGCCTCGCGGCCGAATCGTACAAGCGCGCGCAATCGCTCGGCCGCACGAGCGGCGCGACCGCGCAGCGCCTCGCCGATCTGCAGAAAATCGTGTCGCCGTCGAAAGCCGCGCCGAACGCGCGCGCGACGACGCCCGCCACGCGCGATTACAGCGAGCGCGCCGCCGCGAACGTGAGCACCACCACGCTGCCGATGTCGCCGACGTTCCAGTTCAGCGGTCCGTCGGGCGCACTGGCGGCGCCGTACGTCGCGCCGTCGCGCTAAGCGGCGCGGCCTTCCTTCCCTCCCAACCTGAGGATCGCAATGAAACGTCTGTTGCTGGCGCTTGGCGGCGCCGCCCTTCTCGCGACCGCGCCCGCATTCGCGCAATCGGCCACCGCGCACCCCGTCGTGCAGCTGAAGACCTCGCAGGGCGACATCCGCGTCGAGCTCTACCCGGAGAAGGCGCCGAAGTCGGTCGCCAACTTCCTCGATTACGTGAAGGCCGGCCAGTACAACGGCACGATCTTCCATCGCGTGATCAAGGGCTTCATGATCCAGGGCGGCGGCTACAAGACCAACTTCGAGGAAAAGCCGACCCGCGCGCCGATCCCGCTGGAGAGCCGCAATGGTCTGAAGAACCTGACGGGCACGATCGCGATGGCCCGCACGAGCGACCCGAATTCGGCCACCGCGCAGTTCTTCATCAATACTGTCGACAACGGCGGCCTCGACTACCCGAACCCGGACGGCAACGGCTATGCGGTGTTCGGCAAGGTCGTGTCGGGACTCGACGTCGTGAAGAAGATCGAAGGCGTGGCGACGACCTCGCGCGGCCCGATGCAGGACGTACCGGCGCAACCGGTCGTGATCGAATCGGCGAGCATCGTCTCGAAGTAAGCACCTGCCGGCACGTCCGGCGCCTCACGCGGCCGCGTCGCACGACCGGCCGCGTGCCATTTAAACTGCCTCACCGAAGGAATTCATCATGGTTGAACTGCACACGAACCACGGCGTGATCAAGCTCGAGCTCGACGCCGCGAAGGCACCGAAGACGGTCGAGAACTTCCTGAACTACGTGAAGAAGGGCCATTACGACGGCACCGTGTTCCATCGCGTGATCAACGGCTTCATGATCCAGGGCGGCGGCTTCGAGCCGGGCCTGAAGCAGAAGCCGACCGACGCGCCGATCGACAACGAGGCGAACAACGGCCTGAAGAACAACAACTACACGATCGCGATGGCGCGCACGAACGATCCGCACTCGGCGACCGCCCAGTTCTTCATCAACGTGAACGACAACGACTTCCTGAACCACTCGTCGCCGACGCCGCAGGGCTGGGGCTACGCGGTGTTCGGCAAGGTCGTCGAAGGCCAGGACGTGGTCGACAAGATCAAGGGCGTCAAGACGGGCAACGCCGGCTTCCATCAGGACGTGCCGACCGACGACGTCGTGATCGAAAAGGCCGTGGTGGTCTGACGCACCCGCCGTTACGGAGGCACTTCGATGTTGCAGGAGAGTCCGCCGCGAAGCGTCTCCGCGGGCGTGCCGGGCGAGCGCGAGTACGCGCAAGCCGCACGCCCGTTCCTGTTTCTGTCCGATCTGCACCTGAGCGAGGCGATTCCGAAGACGGTCGCCGCGTTCGAGCATTTCGTCAAATACACCGCCGACAGCGCCGATTCGGTGTTCATCCTCGGCGACCTGTTCGAATACTGGATCGGCGACGACGTCCTCGACGACGATCCGTTCGCCGCACGCATGGCCGCGCTGATGCACACGTTCTCGGAACGCGGCATCGCGCTCTACGTGATGCACGGCAACCGCGATTTCCTGCTCGGCCGGCGCTTCATGAAGGCCGCCGGCGCGATGCTGCTGCCCGACCCTTCGCTGATCATGGCGTTCGGCCAGCGCATCGTGCTCGCGCACGGCGACGCGCAATGCACGGCCGACCGCGGCTACCAGGTGTTCCGTCGCTTCGCGCGCAACCGCGTCGCGCAATGGCTGTTTCTCGCGTGGCCGTTCCGGTGGCGCCGCGCGCTGGCGCAGCGCATGCGCTCGAGCAGCGAAGCGGGCCGCATGCGCCCTGCGTCGGCCATCTACGACGTCACGCAAGAAGGCGTGGCCGCGCTGTTCCGGAAGAGCCGCGCGAGCGTGATCATTCACGGCCACACGCACCGCCCCGCGCGCCACGCGGAGCCGGGCGGGATCCGCTGGGTGCTGCCCGACTGGGATCTCGATCACGGCACGCCGCGCGGCGGCTACCTGCGCGTCGACGCGGAAGGCATCCACCCGATGCCGCTCGACTGACGCCGCCGCTGCTATCGCACTGACGGCAGCGATCGGTGTCGATCGCGTTCGTTACGTCTGGCGTTCGACCGTCTTGCCTTCGAGCACCGCCGACAGCCTGCGCAGGTCGAGGCGCGCCGCGTCGGCGCCCTGCAGCGTTTCCAGATGCGTGCCGAGCCGCTCGAGCGCCGCGACGATCTCGTCGACGCGGCGGCTTTCCTTCGCCGCGTGATCGATCAGACCGTGAATCGCGAGCGACATCGGATCGTCGGCGTTCGGCGTGATCCCGTATGCGCTGAACGCCGCACGCTCGGCCTGCGGCTTCGGCTGCGCCGGCATCACGATGCGCGCCGGGTTGCCCACCGCCGTGCCCCCCGCCGGCACCGGCTTGACGACCACCGCGTTCGAGCCGATCTTCGCGCCCGCGCCGACCGTGAAACCGCCAAGCACCTTCGCGCCGGCACCGACGATCACGCCGGCCTCGAGCGTCGGGTGGCGCTTCGCGCCGCGCGTGAGCGACGTACCGCCCAGCGTCACGCCCTGATAGATCGTGCAGTCGTCGCCGATGATCGCCGTCTCGCCGATCACGACACCCATGCCGTGATCGATGAACACGCGCCGGCCAATCGTCGCGCCGGGATGGATCTCGATTCCGGTCAGGAACCGGCCGGCCTGCGACACGAACCGCGCGAGCCAGTAGCGTTTCGCGCGCCAGCATGCGTGCGCGAATCGGTGCAGCACGAGCGCGTGCAGCCCCGGATAACAGGTCAGCACTTCCCACGCACTGCGAGCGGCGGGATCCCGCTCGCGAATCGTTGCAACGTCTTCGCGCAGTCTCGTGAACATGATGTGGTCTGGGAAAAGGCCGGCGCGCATCGCCGGCAATGCCGGCCGTTATCGCACCGGGTCATTTGCTTATGATGTCCGGCGATTGTAGGGCCAGTCGCGCGCGGCCGCACGCGGCCGCGCGTTCACCCCGCCGTCGGCGCGGGTATTCGACCGGGACGCTTGCCGTGGCGGCGTTTGCAGGGTGGGTCGGTCGGAGAAATAGAAGCTTCGACGCTTCCGGTGGGTCGAGGCACGGCCTGCCACCGGATTCCCCGCGCCCGGCAATCGGAGCGTCGGCCGCTTACGCGTCGCCGCCCGGCTTGCCCGACTTCAGCAGGATGTGCTTCGCGATGCCGCGCAGGATATTGACCTCCTCGCGCTCGAGGCCGGTGCGCGCGAACAGGCGCCGCAGCCGCGGCATCAGCTTCTTCGGATTGCGCGGATCGAGGAAGTCGAGCGCGATCAATGCGTTCTCGAGGTGCACGTACATCCGCTCGATCTCGTCGCTCTGCGCGAGCGTGCCGGCTTCGGCCGGCGGCTGCGCCGACGGCTCGCTCGCCTGCTCGAGAAACGCGACGCGCAACTCGTACGCGAGCACCTGCACGGCCTGCGCGAGGTTCAGCGAACTGTAGGCCGGGTTGGCCGGAATATGCGCGAGCGCGCTGCATTGGTCGACATGCTCGTTCGCGAGACCGGTGCGCTCGTTGCCGAACACGAGCGCGATGTCGCCCGCGCCGACCTGCGCGCTCGCCTGCGCGGCGGCCGCGCGCGGTGCAAGACGCGGCGGCCCGTATTCGCGCGTGCGCGCGGTCAACGCGATCGACCAGTGAACGCCGGACAGCGCTTCGCCGAGCGTCGGCACGACATGCGCGGACGCGAGGACGTCGTCCGCGCCGCTGGCCATCGCGATCGCCTCGGGGTCGCGCTGCACGTGCGGCACGCGCGGCGCGACCAGCACGAGGCGCGAGAAGCCCATCGTCTTCAGCGCGCGGGCAGCCGCCCCGACGTTGCCGGGATGGCTCGGCTCGACGAGCACGAAGCGGGTGGACGTGAAGCCGCCGGACGGCGGCGCGGACGAGGCTGCGCCCGATTCGGACGGCGCGGCGGTGTTCTGCGGGGTTTCCACTACGATACGACTCGGTTCATCAGAATGGCCGTATGGTATCGCCATCGCCCGCGCAAACCCACTCGTCCGGACGGCCAGTGGGGGTTTCCCCGCATGCCGGTCGCCTGAAACCGCCGAAAATCGGGTAAAATCATGCCTTTACGCGTTGCGCCCGGCGCAGCGCGGGTCGTACCCCGCTCTTTGTCAATTCGCGTCTCACCTCGCCCCGGCACGCTTGCGCCGTTCCGGGCGGTTGTCCCACTTCGTGGCGGCCCCGTGCCGCCGGCTACAGGATCCAGGCTCATGCATCCCATGCTCAACATTGCTGTCAAGGCTGCGCGCCGCGCCGGACAGATCATCAATCGCGCGTCCCTCGATCTCGACCTGATCGAGATCCGCAAGAAGCAGCAGAACGACTTCGTCACCGAAGTGGACAAGGCCGCCGAAGACGCGATCATCGAGACGCTGAAGACCGCCTACCCCGATCACGCGATCCTCGCGGAGGAATCGGGCGAATCGGAGAACGAATCCGAATTCAAGTGGATCATCGATCCGCTCGACGGCACGACCAACTTCATCCACGGCTTCCCGTACTACTGCGTCTCGATCGCGCTCGAGCACAAGGGCGTCGTCACGCAGGCCGTCGTCTACGATCCGAACAAGAACGACCTGTTCACGGCCACCCGCGGCCGCGGCGCGTACCTGAACGACCGCCGCATCCGCGTCGGCCGCCGCGACCGCCTGTCGGACGCGCTGGTCGGCACGGGCTTCCCGTTCCGCGAGAAGGACGGCCTCGACGCCTACGCGCGCCTCTTCACCGAAATGACGCAGGCCTGCACGGGCCTGCGCCGCCCGGGCGCGGCGGCGCTCGATCTCGCGAACGTCGCGGCCGGCCGCCTCGACGCGTTCTTCGAGCAAGGCATCAACGTGTGGGACATGGCGGCGGGCAGCCTGCTGATCACGGAGGCCGGCGGCCTCGTCGGCAACTACACGGGCGACGCCGATTTCCTGCACCGCCACGAGATCGTCGCCGCGAACCCGAAGATCTACGCGCAGATGATCCCGATCCTGAACCGCTACAGCCGCGTGCATCCGGCAGCGGAGTAAGCCCGGGCCGCGCCCGCGTGGCGCGGCTTTCGCGCAAACCGCTCGCGCGGCATCGTCACGATGGCGCGCCGATCGTCTGGCGCACGGATAAATCTTCCGTGCACACGGATCGCTTCGTGCGCCTATCCTGAAGTTGCTCGCGCGGCGCGTGCGGGTCGGCGTATTGCCGCTCGCTCCGCTTCTGCCGCAACGACGGCGAATGGTTTGCGTCCGGCATGCGCGCGCGGCGAACGAGGCCGCCAGCATGCCGGCCCCGCCTGTATCAACACCGCCACGGCGCCGTGGCAATCGCATCCGAGTCCCCATGTTACGGCTAAGCGAAATCAAACTCCCCCTCGACCACCCCGAGAGCGCACTCGAGGCCGCGATTCGCGCGCGCCTCGCTGAGCTCGGCGTGGCGCCAGACGGGTTGCTCCGTTACACCGTGTTCCGCCGCGCGCACGACGCGCGCAAGCGTGCCGACATCAAGCTCACGTATATCGTCGACGTCGAAGTCAAGGACGAGGCGGCCGCGCTCGAGCGCATCGCCGGCAAGCCGCATTGCGGCGTGACGCCCGACATGACGTACCACTTCGTCACCAAGGCGCCCGAGCACGCCGATTTCCTGCGCCCGGTCGTCATCGGCATGGGCCCGTGCGGGCTGTTCGCAGGGCTGATCCTCGCGCAGATGGGGTTCCGTCCGATCATCCTCGAACGCGGCAAGGCCGTGCGCGAGCGCACCAAGGACACCTTCGGCCTGTGGCGCAAGAGCGTGCTCAATCCCGAATCCAACGTGCAGTTCGGCGAAGGCGGCGCGGGAACGTTTTCCGACGGCAAGCTGTACAGCCAGATCAAGGATCCGAACCACTATGGCCGCAAGGTGCTGGACGAATTCGTCAAGGCCGGCGCACCCGACGACATCCTGTACCTGAGCCGCCCGCACATCGGCACGTTCCGCCTCGTCAGCATGGTGGAAAAAATGCGCGCGTCGATCCACGAACTCGGCGGCGAAGTGCGCTTCGAAACCCGTGTCGACGACATCGAAATCGACCAGGGCAAGGTGCGCGCGCTCAAGCTGTCGAACGGGGAAACATTGCGGTGCGACCGCGTGGTGCTGGCCGTGGGCCACAGCGCGCGCGATACGTTCCAGATGCTGCACGACCGCGGCGTCTATATCGAAGCCAAGCCGTTCTCGCTCGGGTTCCGGATCGAGCATCCGCAAGGCGTGATCGATCGCAGCCGCTTCGGCAAGTTCGCGGGCCACAAGCAGCTCGGCGCAGCCGACTACAAGGTGGTCCACCACGCAAGCAACGGGCGCGCGGTCTACAGCTTCTGCATGTGCCCGGGCGGCACGGTGGTCGCCGCGACCTCGGAGCCCGGCCGCGTGGTCACCAACGGAATGAGCCAGTATTCCCGCGCCGAGCGCAATGCGAACGCGGGCATCGTCGTCGGCATCACGCCGGACGACTATCCGGGCGGCCCGCTCGCCGGCATCGCGTTCCAGCGTAAATGGGAAACGCGCGCGTTCGAACTCGGCGGCGGCGATTACCGCGCGCCCGGCCAGCTGGTCGGCGACTTCATCGCGGGCCGGCCGTCGACGTCGCTCGGTGCGGTGGAGCCGTCGTACAAGCCCGGCGTGACGCCGACCGATCTCAGTACCGCGCTGCCGGACTACGTGATCGAAGCGATCCGCGAAGCGCTGCCCGAGATCGACAAGAAGATCGCCGGCTTCGCGATGCACGATGCCGTGCTCACCGGCGTGGAGACGCGTACGTCGTCGCCGATCCGGATTCGGCGCAAGGACGACTACCAGAGCATGAACGTCGAAGGCCTGTATCCGGCCGGCGAAGGCGCCGGCTATGCCGGCGGCATCTATTCGGCGGCGATCGACGGTATCGAAGTCGCGCAAGCGGTCGCGCTCAGCCTGACGTCGGGGCACGCGTCCTGATTAGCGGCACGGGGTCGGCGCGCGCAGGCTCGCCAGCCGAGCGCCGCCGGGCCCGCCCCGCTCGTTGCAACGCTTCGGAAGGGCGAAAGACGCGCCGCCCACGGCCATGCGCCCTTCTTCGGTGCCTCGTGGGAAGCGCTCGCGAGCGACCGCGCGAACTCGGCTGCCGCTGCAAGACAGCGCCGGCAGTCGACCAAACGGCCAACTTCGCGCGTTCACGTCGATGCCACTGGTAAACTCGGGCAACCCAAGCAACAACTTCATGCCTGACCTATGACCACGCTGTCGCCCGAAGCCTTCGCAGGCCACACTCCGATGATGCAGCAGTACCTGCGCCTTATCTGACGCGGGTCAGCGAAAAAAACCTACGCCAAGACTTACGCCTGCTGTTTTGAGAAGCCATTAGCTCAGTCCATCAAGAATCTAGATTCTGGACAAACCCACGGCCGGCCATTACCGATGAAGAAGATGTAGCGAGTGCCTCGTTCTGAAATCGAATTTCTAGCATCCGGCCTTCGCAAGAAACGAATTTTAACCGCCTTAGCAACAACACCCACCTCTGCTTTCAGGGTTGCACTTTCCGGGCTTCCTTCGACTGCTTCAAGGCGACCAAATCTGTATCCAATTGCCATGTAGAAGTGGGCAACCGCGACAACGAATAAGCAAATACCCGCGCCCCCAAACGCTACTCCTCCTACTGAATCACCAGTGATGCCAAAGTACGCAATAGTGCGCTCCAATGCATAGCTACCCAGCAAGGTAGATCCCAGGCCCATGATCGCGTAAGCATTTGCGCGTGACTCTGGTCTCATTTGTAGCCTCACTGAACCGTGATTGATAATTTCAAGAAGCACACCGCCCCCTGATGCGTCCCTGGCTATCGACGAACCCAAACAGTCATAATCTAGGCGATCTAGCAGAGTCGTCCAACGGGAAGTGGTCGCGTTGCGCGTTGTCGCCCCCCTTTCACTCGGACGCTTCCTCGATAGCCTTCAAAATTATTTGCTGCTCGTCAATTACACTCTCATCTCCGGAAAAGCGGGACATTTCCATATGTCCATCGTCGAACACGTCGATCTCGATACGCTCGCCTGGCACAGTTATGGAAATCAGAATGGTGTCCGGGCGATGCCGGCCCAATGTATAAAAGAGGCGGCGTTCGTCCAGGTTGCTAAGCAATTCGTACAAAGGATGCGTCATATATCCTCCGTCACGGTCAGCAGATCACGACAAAGCCGAAAATGACGCGGTAGATCGATTCGTTCACGTAGCGGTCTCCGGTCGACATATCGAGGAAATGGACAGAACGTCCGATGCTCGATCAATGAACCCCTACAGTCACAATCTAGACTGTCGACCGCAACTGGCGTGTCGGGGTTAGCACTATGTGGCGGGTTGTGCCCGCAGCGCTACGCGCGTGAGGCAGGACAGGCCCCTGACGCTGCCGAGTCCCCCTACAGCTGGCCAAACGGCCAACTTCGCGCGTTCACGTCGAAGCCACTGGTAAACTCGGGCAACCCAAGCAACAACTTCATGCCTGACCTATGACCACGCTGTCGCCCGAAGCCTTCGCAGGCCACACTCCAATGATGCAGCAGTACCTGCGCATCAAGGCCGATCATCCGGACACGCTCGTCTTCTACCGGATGGGCGACTTCTACGAGCTGTTCTTCGAGGATGCGGAAAAAGCGGCACGCCTGCTCGACCTGACCCTCACGCAGCGCGGCGCGTCGGCCGGCACGCCGATCAAGATGGCCGGCGTCCCGCATCACGCGGTCGAGCAATATCTGGCGAAGCTCGTGAAGATGGGCGAATCGGTCGCGATCTGCGAGCAGATCGGCGATCCGGCCACGTCGAAGGGCCCGGTGGAGCGCAAGGTCGTGCGCGTCGTCACGCCCGGCACGCTGACCGATGCCGCGCTGCTGTCCGACAAGAACGACGTCTACCTGCTCGCGATGTGCACCGGCCACAACAAGCGCGGCGTCGCGGTCAACATCGGCCTCGCGTGGCTGAACCTCGCGAGCGGTGCGCTGCGGCTCGCCGAAATCGAGCCCGAGCAGCTCGCCGCCGCGCTCGAACGCATCCGGCCGGCCGAAATCCTGACGCCTGACGGGGCAACCGACGCCATTCCCGCCGGCGCGGGCGCAACCAAGCGCGTGCCGGCCTGGCACTTCGACATCGCATCGGGCACGCAGCGTCTGTGCGACCAGCTCGACGTCGCGAGCCTCGACGGTTTCGGCGCGCATTCGCTGACGAGTGCGTGCGGCGCGGCCGGCGCGCTGCTGCTTTATGCCGCGGCCACGCAAGGCCAGCAACTGCGGCACGTGCGCAGCCTGAAGGTCGAGAACGAAACCGAATACATCGGGCTCGATCCGGCCACGCGCCGCAATCTCGAACTGACCGAGACGCTGCGCGGCACCGAGTCGCCCACGCTGTATTCGCTGCTCGACACCTGCTGCACGACGATGGGCAGCCGCCTGCTGCGTCACTGGCTGCATCATCCGCCGCGCGCATCGGTCGCCGCGCAGTCGCGCCAGCAGGCAATCGGCGCGCTGCTCGATGCGCCGGCCAGCGCGAGCCTCGATGCGCTGCGCAGCGCACTGCGCCAGATCGCCGACGTCGAACGGATCACCGGGCGGCTCGCGCTGCTGTCCGCGCGCCCGCGCGACCTGTCGAGCCTGCGCGACACGTTCGCCGCGCTGCCGGCGCTGCGCGAGCGCATCGGCGCGATCGTCGCGAACGCGGATGCGCTCGCGCGCGTCGACGCGGCGCTCGCGCCGCCCGCCGAATGCCTCGACCTGCTGACGAGCGCGATCGCCACCGAGCCGGCCGCGATGGTGCGCGACGGCGGCGTGATCGCGCGCGGCTACGATGCCGAGCTCGACGAGCTGCGCGACATTTCGGAGAACTGCGGGCAGTTCCTGATCGACCTCGAAGCGCGCGAGCGCGCGCGCACCGGCATCGCGAACCTGCGCGTCGAATACAACAAGGTGCACGGCTTCTACATCGAGGTCACGCGCGGCCAGACCGACAAGGTGCCCGACGACTACCGCCGCCGCCAGACGCTGAAGAACGCCGAGCGCTACATCACGCCGGAACTGAAGACCTTCGAGGACAAGGCGCTGTCCGCGCAGGAACGCGCATTGGCGCGCGAGCGCGCGCTGTACGACTCGGTGCTGCAGGCGCTGCTGCCGTTCATCCCCGAATGCCAGCGCGTCGCCTCGGCCCTCGCCGAGCTCGACCTGCTCGCCGCCTTCGCCGAACGTGCACGCGCGCTCGACTGGGTCGCGCCCACCTTCACCGACGAGATCGGCATCGAAATCGAACAGGGGCGCCATCCGGTCGTCGAAGCGCAGGTCGAGCAGTTCATCGCGAACGACTGCCGGTTCGGCCCCGAGCGCAAGCTGTTGTTGATCACCGGGCCGAACATGGGCGGTAAGTCGACGTTCATGCGGCAGACCGCACTGATCGCGCTGATGGCGTACGTCGGCAGCTACGTGCCGGCGAAGTCCGCGTGCTTCGGCCCGATCGACCGGATCTTCACGCGCATCGGCGCGGCCGACGATCTCGCGGGCGGCCGCTCGACCTTCATGGTCGAGATGACCGAGGCCGCGGCGATTCTCAACGACGCGACGCCGCAAAGCCTGGTGCTGATGGACGAGATCGGCCGCGGCACGTCGACCTTCGACGGCCTCGCGCTCGCCTGGGCCATCGCGCGCCACCTGCTGGCGCACAACGCGTGCTACACGCTGTTCGCGACGCACTACTTCGAGCTGACGCAACTGCCGGCCGAATTCCCGCAAGCGGCCAACGTCCATCTGTCGGCGGTCGAGCACGGCCACGGCATCGTGTTCCTGCACGCGGTCAACGAAGGCCCGGCGAACCAGAGCTACGGTCTTCAGGTCGCGCAGCTCGCGGGCGTCCCGGCGCCGGTGATCCGCGCCGCACGCAAGCACCTCGCGTATCTCGAACAGCAGTCGGCCTCCCAGCACACGCCGCAACTCGATCTCTTCAGCGCGCCGCCGGCGGCCGTCGACGATCTCGAATGCGCGGATGCGCCGGCGCTGCCCGACACGCCGCACCCGGCGCTCGAAAAACTGCGCGACATCGATCCCGACGATCTCAAGCCGCGCGAGGCGCTCGACCTGCTGTACGAACTGCGCACGCTGGTCCGGTCGCACGATGCCGACGGGCACGCGTAAGCGCATTGCGCGGGGCCTGCCGGCCCGCGCCGCCGCCGCGCTCGTCGCGGCGGTTCTTGCGTTCGCGCAGGCCGGTGCGCTGGCCGCGCCGCCCAAGCGCAGCGCCGCGCCCTATTCGTTCGCGGTCGTGTCGGGCGTCATCAACGCCCCGGCGGACGAACCGGCCGCGCAGCGGCTGCTCGATGCGATCGCACGGGAGCGCAACCTCGCGTTCGTCGTCTATGCGGGCGATCTCAAAGGCTCGAAGGAAGCATGCCGCGACACGCTGTATTCGCAGCGCGGCGCGATCCTGGATTCGGCGCGCGTGCCGCTCGTGTTCATTCCCGGCCACGACGACTGGATCGCCTGCAACACCGCGGCGGGAGGCGGCTACGACCCGGTCGAGCGGCTCGATTTCCTCCGGCAGACGCTGCTCGCCGATTCCGCGCTGCCCGACCCGCGTGCGCTGCAGATTACGCGGGAGAGCGAAGTCGCACGGTTTCGGCCGTATCGCGAGAACGCACGCTGGATGCGCGACGACATCGTCTACGTCGCGCTCAACGTGCCGGCGCCGAACAACCATTATTTGACGGCGGGCGGCCGCAACGGCGAATTCGAGGACCGCGTGATCGCGAACAGCTTCTGGATCGACCACGCGGCCGAATATGCGAAGCGGCGCGAAGCGCGCGCGATGGTCGTGATTTTCGAAGGCGATCCGCAGTTCGAACGCTATGAACGCTCGGAGCGCTTCGCGTGGCTGCGCTTCAACCGGCCGCGCGTGCGCGACGGCTTCCGCGAGCTGAAACGAACGCTGGTGAAGGCCGCGGGGGCGTTCCGGGGCCCGATACTGGTGGTGCACGCGAGCGGCGAACCGCTGGCGAACGGCTTTCTGATCGACCGTCCGCTGCATGGCGACGACGGTAAGCTGGTAGGAAACGTGACGCGCGTCGCGATCGGACCGCGCCATCCGGGGAATCAGTGGGTGAAGGTAAGCGTATCGCCGGCACGGCAGACGATCTTCAACGTGAGCCTGCAGGAAGTACCGAAGAATCTGCCGGTGCCGCCCACGCTGCCGCTCGTGCCGCGCGACGACGTGCCGCTGCCGCAGATGCCGGAAATCCCCGCGCTGCCGGCGCTGCCCGATGCGTCGTCGGTCGCGCCGCCGTTGCAGGGCGACGGCGCCGCACCGGGCGGCGCGTCGTGGCCGGCACCGCCCCCTGCATCGGGGCCGGTGCCGGGCCTGCCGGCAAGCTCAGTGCAGGGTGCGCCCTGACGGCGCTTCGCCGTCTTCGTCGTCGTCCTCGTCGAGGATCTCGAGCCCTTCCGCGCCATGCGCGTGCTCGTGCTCGATTTCGTCTTCGGTGGCTTCGCGCACGTCCTTCACGGTCAGCGCGAAACGCAGCGCCATGCCCGCCAGCGGGTGGTTGCCGTCGAGCACGACCTTGTCTTCGGCGATATCGGTGACCGTATAGATCAGCGAGTCGACTTCCTCGTCACCGTCTTCCGGCGTGCCTTCGAACTGCATGCCCACTTCGAGCGGCTCGGGAAAACGGTCGCGCGGCTCGATCTTCACGAGTTCGGGATCGTAGTCGCCGAACGCGTCCTGCGGCTCGAGCTGGATCTGCGCCTGGTAGCCCGCCTCGTGGCCGTCGAGCTGTTCCTCGATCTTGGGGAACGTGCCATCATAGCCGCCGTGCAGATAGACCATCGGCTCGTCGCTTTCCTCGATCAGGTTGCCCTGTGTGTCCGACAGCTTGTAAGTGACCGACACGACGGTGTTTTTTGCGATTTTCATCCAATTCTCCCAAATACAAGTCTCATTATACGATGCGCAACCGGTCTCAAGCCGAACCGCGGCAAGCCGCTGCCGCCCCGCTCGGCGCGCCGCCCACCGATCTTCCCACGCCGCTGCTCGGCGGCCTTACGCCGGCGCAATTCATGCGCGGCTACTGGCAAAAGAAGCCGCTGCTGATCCGCCAGGCGATTCCCGGCGTCGCGTCGCCGGTCACGCGCGATGCATTGTTCGAGCTCGCCGCCGACTATGACGCGGAATCGCGATTGATCACCCATTTTCGTAACAAGTGGCAACTGGCGCACGGTCCGTTCGAGCCCGACGCGCTGCCCGCCGTTACGCGCAAATCCTGGACCCTGCTCGTGCAGGGGCTCGATCTGCACGTCGACGCGGCGCGCGCGCTGCTCGACCGCTTCCGCTTCATCCCCGACGCGCGGCTGGACGACCTGATGATCTCGTACGCGACGGACGGGGGCGGCGTCGGCCCGCACTTCGATTCGTATGACGTATTCCTGCTGCAGGTCGAGGGCCGGCGCCGCTGGCGGGTCGGCGCGCAGAAGGATCTGTCGCTGCAGCCGGACGTGCCGCTGAAGATCCTCGAAAACTTCGAGCCGAGCGACGAATGGGTGCTGGAGCCCGGCGACATGCTGTATTTGCCACCGCACATCGCGCATGACGGCGTCGCCGAGGGCGAGTGCATGACCTGCTCGATCGGCTTCCGGGCCCCGTCCGCGGGCGAGCTGGGCGCCCAGTTCCTGTACTACCTTGCGGAGCGCGGCGGCCTGCGCGACGCGGGCGGCGACGATCTCTACCGCGATCCGAAGCAGCCGGCCGTCGATGCGCCCGCGCAACTGCCGCCGGCCATGGTCGAACGTGTCGCCGAGATCGTCGACGCGATCCGCTGGCGCAAGCGCGACGTCGCCGAATTCCTCGGCTGCTACCTGAGCGAGCCCAAATCGAACGTCGTTTTCGACCCGCCCGAGCGCCCGCTGTCCGAGGCGGCGTTCGTCACGCAGGCATCACGCCGTGGCGTGCGTCTCGACAGAAGGGCCGCATTGATGTATAACGCGCGCTCGTACTTCATTAATGGCGAGGAAGGACCACTCGAGCAAGCCGGTGAATGGCTGCCCGAACTGGCCAATCAACGCCAGATGGAGGCGAAACGGTTTGTAACACTATCCCGGGTTCCCTCGATGACAGCCTTGTTGCACGAGTGGTATCGTGCGGGCTGGATACGGGTCGGATGCCGGAATTAGTGTGAGTCGCCCCGTATGCCCGTACAGATCAAATTCTGTATGGGAAAGACAACGTATTGACCCCGCATTTGTCGACGGTCGATAGGAAAGTGCATATAATTTCCGCCCAAGCCGTAGGGAAGATTCACGCTCTAAGAAGTGCATCTCCACCAGCGGCCCAGGTCGGTGTTGGAGCACATTACCGGTATTGTTTCGCGCTGTTGCTTACCTTTAACCATAAAAGGACGTGATCATGAAGAAATCCCTCCTCGTAGCTTCCCTGTTGGCTGCTGTTGCACTGGCTGCTTGCAACAAGAGCGCTGATCAAGCTGCTTCGTCGGCTGCAAGCGACGCGGCTGCTGCTGCTTCGTCGGCTGCTTCGGCAGTTGCTGGTGCTGCGAGCGACGCTTCGGCTGCTGCTTCGTCGGCAACGGCTGCTGCGAGCGACGCTGCTGCTGCAGTGGCGTCGGCTGCTTCGGCAGCGACGGCTGCTCCGGCTTCGGGCGCAAGCCAGTAAGCCTTCAGCGTCAGCTGAAAAAAAACCGGCCCGAGGGCCGGTTTTTTTACGTCTGCCGCTTTGGAATCGAGCGCCCAGCAGTCGCTTCGGGCCGCCGCGGCGGCCCCGCGCTGCTCATCCGAGCGTCAACCAGTCGAAACCCGCGTCCTGCGAGGCCACGATCACGTCTTCCCCGTCCGTCCCGAGCACGCCGCCAAACGCCTGGCGAGCCAGTTCCGGCAGATTGTTCTGCTGGCTCAGATGGGCCGCGACCAGGTGCTGGAGACGGCTGCGTTCGAGCGACGCGAGGATGTCGGCCGCCGCGTCGTTGCTTAGGTGGCCGTGGTTGCCGCCGATCCGCGCCTTCAGCGACTGCGGATAGCGGCTGGCGGCCAGCATCGCGGTATCGTGGTTGGATTCGAGCACCAGCGCGTCACAGCCGCTCAGGACGGCCGTGATGTGCGGCGTGGCCATCCCGACGTCCGTCAGCACGCCGAGCCGTCGGCTTCCGTCCATGAACACGAACTGGAGCGGTTCCCGCGCATCGTGGGGAACCGTATAGGGCATCACGGCCAGATCGCGTATCGCGGCCGTCTCGTCGCCCCACAGCACGTGCAGATCGACATCGGCCTCGTCCGCGCCGACCGCGCGCGCGGTGCCCCAGCTCATGTAGAGCGGCAGCGACGCGCGGCGCGCGAGCGTCAGCGCGCTGCCGACGTGGTCGCTGTGTTCGTGGGTAATGAGGATCGCATCGAGATCGGCGATGCAGAGATTCAGTCGGCCGAGCCGGCGCTCGACCTCCTTGGCGGAAAAGCCGCAGTCGAGCAGCACGCGGGTGGTCGTCGTGCCGCTCGAGGCCTCGACGACCAGCGCGTTGCCTTCGCTGCCGCTTCCGAGGCTGGCGAATCGCACGCGTTCAGTTCAGTTGCGCGTGCAGCAGCGAGATGATCCGCTGCGCGTCCGACGAGTTGTCGATCTGGCCATTCGCGCCGATCACCGCGACCTGCGTGCCGCCGGTGCCTTGGGCGCGCACGTTGACGAGGAACTCCTTGCCCGGCTTCGCCGCCGACGGGCCGCCGTAGAACAGCTTGCCGAACAGGCCGTCACGCTTGAGCTCTTCCATCGAATTCGCATAGCGCACGGTGTACACGCCCTTCTCGCGGTCGCGATTGTCGACCGTGAAGTTGGTCCGGTCGAGCGCGAGGCCCACGCGCAGCCAGGCGCGATCGAACGACTCGGCCAGTTGCAGCGTCGCCGCGCCGCCGCTCGTGTCGCTGACCTGCGCCGGCGCCGTCGCGGGGCGCGCATCGGTCAGCAACTGCTTTGCCTGCGCGTCGGTCAGCCCGAACTTCTGCATCAGCTTCGACAGGAACACGGCTTCGAGCACCGGGTTGCGCGGCCGCTCTTCCCAGCGCGACGACGTGCCGCCCTGCGGGCCGACCATCATTTCTTCCATCGCGCTGTGCGTGATCGAGATGTCGGTGTTGCCGTCCGGCGTGCGGTTCACGAGCGTGCGGAAGCGGTCGCGCGTACCCGACGAATACGCGAAATCGATGACCTTGCCGATCGTGCGGCGGAACCAGTCGTCCGGAATGTTCGCGCGGTTCTCGGCCCAGTCGGTGGCCATGATGCCCGTCGACGGCGCATCGGTCTTCAGCGAGAAGCCGTTCTCCTGCCAGAACTCCTTCAGGATCGGCCACAGCTGCTCGGGCGTGCGGCCGTCGACGACGAGCCAGCGGCGGTCGCCGTCGCGCTCGATGTGCATGCCGAGCGGATCCTGCGCGCTCGGGATGCCGTCGGTCGCGTTGCCGGCCTTCGTCGTGGCCCGCGGCGGCAGCGTGCCGAGCCCGGCGTTGGTCGGCGGCGCGACGAACTGCTGCGTCGTCGGCACCGGCTTCAGGTCGCTCGGCACCGCGAGCGGCGGCGCCGAACCGGTGTTCTTGTAGTTGACCCGGTCGGGGGCCAGGTAATCGTTCAGCGTATCGCAGCCAGCGAGCGCGCCCAGCGCCAGCGCCACCACCGACAACTGGATGGCGCGAGAGGAAAAGGCGAAACGTTTCATGAAATCCTTCGTCTTGCTAGAACGCTCGTCAGGAGCGGCGCCGGACGGAGCCGGCCGGTGCGGGTTGATCAGGGGTCGAGCCGGCGGCCGCAGGACGCGGCCGCCTTGCCATCAGAGAACGCCGGCCTCGACGAGGGCCGAACGCACGGCATCGTGGCAGCGCTCGTCGAGCGCCGTGAGCGGCAGCCGGATACCGCCCTGCATCTTGCCCATCGCCTGCAGCGCCCACTTCACCGGGATCGGGTTCGCTTCGATGAACAGGTTCTTGTGCAGCGACAGCAGCTTCATGTGCAGCGTGCGGGCCGTCTGCACGTCGCCGGCCAGCGCCGCGCGGCACAGCTCGCTCATCGCGCGCGGCGCGACGTTCGCGGTCACCGAGATGTTGCCGTGGCCGCCGAGCAGCATCAGCGCGATCGCGGTCGGATCGTCGCCGCTGTAGATCGCGAAATGCTTCGGCGCGGCCTTGATCAGGTGCGCGGCGCGATCGATGTTGCCGGTCGCTTCCTTCACGCCGATGATGCCCGGGACTTCCGCGAGGCGCAGCGTCGTCTCGTGCGCCATGTCCGCGACCGTCCGGCCCGGCACGTTGTACAGGATCACCGGCAGGTCGACCGCTTCGGCGATCGTCCGGAAGTGGCGGTACATGCCTTCCTGCGTCGGCTTGTTGTAGTACGGCACGACCTGCAGCGTCGCGTCCGCGCCGACGGCCTTCGCGTGCTTCGTCAGCTCGATCGCCTCGGCGGTCGAATTGCCGCCCGCGCCCGCGATGATCGGGATGCGTTTCGCCGCATGCTCGACCGCCGTGCGGATCATCAGGATGTGCTCTTCGACGTTGAGCGTTGCCGACTCGCCGCTCGTACCGACGACGACGAGCGCATCGGTGCCTTCCGCGATGTGCCAGTCGATCAGTTTGCGAAACGCCGGCAGGTCGAGACTGCCGTCTTCGAGCATCGGGGTGACGATCGCGGGGATGCTGCCGCGGATTTGAATGCCGTCTTGGGTGCCGTTAGCCATGAAACGCGATTGATTGTGTACCGGTAAACGTTGAGATTGTAGCGGATTAGCCGGGCAGTTCGTAACGTGGAATTCCCGCCCCCGCCTTCGGGGTCGCGCCCTCGCGCACCGCGCAAAGACGCTGGACGAACGCCTCGCGCGGCGCGGCGACGAAACCGTCCTCGTATGCGACCACCCGCAGGTGCCCGCGCACGGCGTCCAGCAACTCGCCCGGAGCGAGCAGGAACGCGGGGTTGGACGGCTTCCCGACCGTTTCGTTTCCTTGCGCGAAGGTTTCGTAGACCAGCACACCGCCCGGCGCCACGGCATCGAATAGATGGGGCCAGAGCGGGCGATGCAGATAGTTCGTAACGATCACGGCCGCGAACCGCTCGTCGGCCGACAGCGGCCATGGCGCGCCTTCGAGATCGGCCACGCGGGCGTCGACGCCGGCAATCGCGCGCAACGCGGCCAGTGCGACCGGATCGCGGTCGAGCGCGACGACCGGATGGCCGCGCGACGCGAACCAGCGTGCATGGCGGCCGCCGCCGGCGGCAACGTCGAGCACCGCACCGCCGGCCGGCACGAGCCGCGCCCATTGCGCGACCCAGCGCGACGGCTCGGCCTGGCCGACGTGGCCGCCCGCGGCGGCGATGACGGATTCGCTCATGCGCCGGATCAGTTGTACGACAGGCCCATCGCGTCGCGCACGTCGCGCATCGTTTCCGTCGCGTACTTGCGCGCCTTGTCGCAACCGTCCGCGACGATCGCACGCAGCAGCGACGGGTCGTCCATGTACTTCTGCGCGCGCTCGAGCATCGGCTGCTGTTCGCGCAGGATGCCCTCGACGACCGGCTGCTTGCAGTCGAGACAGCCGATGCCCGCCGAGCGGCAGCCCTTCTGCACCCACTCGTGCGTCGCTTCGTCCGTGTAGACCTGGTGAAGCTGCCACACCGGGCACTTGTCGGGATCGCCCGGATCGGTGCGGCGCACGCGCGCGGGATCGGTCGGCATCGTGCGGACCTTCTTCGTGATCGTCTCGGCGTCTTCGCGCAGGCCGATCGTGTTGCCGTACGACTTCGACATCTTCTGCCCGTCGAGGCCCGGCATCCGCGACGCCTCGGTCAGCAGCGCCTGCGGCTCGACCAGGATGATCTTGCGCGCGCCTTCGAGATAGCCGAACAGGCGCTCGCGATCGCTCATCGACAGGCTTTGCGATTCCTGCAGCATCGCGCGCGCCTGTTCGAGCGCCTCGTCGTCGCCTTCCTGCTGATACGCGTTGCGCAGCTCGTGATAGAGCTTCGCGCGCTTGCCGCCGAGCTTCTTCGCGGCTTCGAGCGCCTTCTCCTCGAAACCGGGCTCGCGGCCGTACAGGTAGTTGAAGCGGCGCGCGATCTCGCGCGTCATCTCGACGTGCGGCACTTGATCCTCGCCGACCGGCACGAGCGAGCCGCGATACAGCAGGATGTCGGCGGCCATCAGCACCGGGTAGCCGAGGAAGCCGTAGGTGGACAGGTCCTTGTCCTTCAGCTTCTCCATCTGCTCCTTGTAGGTCGGCACGCGTTCGAGCCAGCCGAGCGGCGTGCTCATGCCGAGCAGCAGCGCGAGTTCCGCGTGCTCGGGCACCTTGCTCTGGATGAACAGCGTCGCCTGCGCCGGATCGATGCCGGACGCGAGCCAGTCGATCAGCACGTCCCATACGTTCTTCTCGATGACCTCGGGCGTCTCGTAGTGCGTCGTCAGCGCATGCCAGTCGACGACGCAGAAGAAGCACGGGTACTCGGACTGCAGCTTCACCCAGTTTTTCAGCACGCCGTGGTAATGACCGAGGTGCAGCGATCCGGTGGGTCGCATGCCGGAGAAAATACGTTCTGGGAACATGATTGTCGTTAGAAAAGCGAGGCGAAGGGAGACAGGATGGCGCTCAGCACGGCATAGCCGACATTGACGAGCGGACGCAGCCAGAAGTTCGTCAGCACGCCCGTCGTGACGAGCACGAGGACGATGATGAAACCGTACGGCTCGATGCGCGACAGCGCGATCGATTGCCGGGTCGGCAGCAGCGCCGCCAGGATGCGGCCGCCGTCGAGCGGCGGCAGCGGAAACAGGTTCAGCACGCCGAGCACGAGGTTCGCGCTGACGCCGGCCAACGCCATGCGCGTGAAGAACGGCTCGTCGACGCCGACGGCCGGCAGCACGAGGGTCAGCACGCCCCAGACGAGCGCCTGCACGAAGTTGCAGGCCGGGCCCGCGAGCGCGACCCACAGGCTGCCCCAGCGCGGATTGCGCAGGTTGCCGAACGACACCGGCACCGGCTTCGCATAGCCGAACAGGAACGCGCCGCCGGTGAGGAAGTACATCGCGAGCGGAATGGCGATCGTGCCGAGCGGATCGATGTGACGCATCGGATTGAACGACACGCGCCCCATCGCATAGGCGGTATTGTCGCCGAGCAGACGCGCGGCATAGCCATGCGCGGCCTCGTGCAGCGTGATCGCGAAGATCACGGGTAGCGCGTAGACGGCGATGGTCTGTATCAGGGAAGCATCCATATCGCGTTATTGTAACAAGCGCACTCGCGCAAAAATGGCACGGCGCGTCATGCGGCCGAGAGCCCGAAGGGTTCGAGGGAGCCGCGCCCCGCGCGGATGAGTTCGGGCGCATCGCCGGTCAGGTCGATCACCGTCGACGGCTCGCGCGGGCACGCGCCGCCGTCGATCACGAGGTCGACCTGTTTCTCGAGCCGCGTGCGGATTTCCTCGGGATCGTTCAGCGGTTCGTCGTCCGGCGGCAGGATCAGCGTCGTGCCGAGCAGCGGCTGGCCGAGCGACTCCAGCAGCGCGAGCGTGATCGCGTGATCGGGCACGCGCAGCCCGATCGTCTTGCGCGACGGGTGCGACAGCCGGCGCGGCACTTCCTTCGTCGCCTGCAGGATGAACACGTACGGGCCCGGCGTCACCGACTTGATCTGCCGGTACTGGCGGTTGTCGACCATCGCGAAATTGGCGAGCTCCGACAGGTCGCGCACGAGCAGCGACAGATGCTGCTTTTCGTCGAGGCCGCGAATCCGGCGCACGCGCTCGACCGCGTCCTTGTCGTCGAGATGGCACGCGAGCGCATAGCTCGAATCGGTCGGCATCGCGATCACGCCGCCCTTGCTGACGATCTCCACCGCCTGCTTGATCAGGCGCGGCTGCGGATTATCCGGATGAATCCTGAAGAACTGGGACATGGGGACACGTAAAGAGGGAGAAGTCGGATGCGCGCAACGGCGGCGACACGGGCGGCCCGAAGCCGCCCGGCGTCAGAGCCAGCGCTCCCAGACCGGCGTCAGGTCGGGCGGCAGCGGCGGCAGGCTGCCGAGCTCGATGCGGCCCTCGCCCGGCGCATGGAAATCCGAGCCGCGCGATACTTCGAAGCCGAAGCGGCGCGCGACGTCCGCGTATTCGCGGTACTGGTCGGGCGTGTGGCTGCCCGTGATGACCTCGATCGCGCGGCCGCCGAGATCGATGAACTCGCCGAAGAACGCGTCGAATTCGACCGGCGTATAGCGATAGCGGCCCGGATGCGCGACCACCGCTTCGCCGCCTGCCGCGCGGATCCAGCCGACCGCGTCGGACAGCGACGCCCAGCGATGCGGGACGAAGCCGGGCTTGCCGTCGCCCAGCAGGCGGTCGAACACGTCGGACGTCGACTCGGCATGGCCGTTTTCGACGAGAAAGCGGGCGAAGTGCGTGCGCGAGATCAGGTCGGGATTGGACACGTATTTCAGCGCGCCTTCGTAGGCGCCGGGAATGCCGAGCGTCGCGAGCTGCTCCGCGATCGCCAGCGCGCGCGCCGCGCGGCCGTGGCGCGTGCGGTACAGGCCGTCGACCAGCGCCGGATGGGCGGGATCGATGTTCAGACCGACGATGTGCACGGTGCGCGACGCCCACGTGACCGAAATCTCGACGCCGCTCAGGTAGCGCATGCCGAGCGCTTCCGCCTCGCTGCGCGCCGCCGCCTGGCCGCCGATCTCGTCGTGGTCGGTCAGCGCCCACAGGGTCACGCCGCCCGCATGCGCGCGGCGCGCGACGTCGGCAGGCGACAGCAACCCGTCGGAAACATTGGAATGGCAGTGGAGATCGGCGTTCATTATCAGCATCGCAGGTAAGGCCTCATTCTACTGCAACGCCGCAATTGCGCCGCCCGCGTGCCCTGCCGCCGGCGCCACGCGCCTATGCGCAGAACGCCTCGATCAGCGCCGCGATCTGCTCGGGCTGGTCGTGATGCACCATGTGGCCGGCATCCTCGACGAGCTTCTCGCGCCAGTCGGGGAATGCATTGAAGCGCGCCTTGAATTCGGGCAACGGGATGTCGCCGGCAAGGTGCGCAAGCGTCGGCGAATTGACGGCCTCGACGTGCAGCACCTTCGCACGCACCTGCTTCCAGATCGCCATGACTTCGTCGAGCCGGTACAGCAGCGGGCCCGGCATCTTGTGCGCCGGGTCCGCCAGCAGATGGTAGAGGCCGTCGTCGCCGCGTTTCGACCAGTGGGCGGCCAGAAACGCGGCGCGGCGCGGGTCGAGCCGCGGATTGGTCTTGATCAGGCGCGCCGCCACGTCGTCGAGCGAGGCGTACGGCCGCAGCGCGGGCGGCTCGCGCAGTTCGTCGAGCCAGCCGCGCAGTCGGCGCGGCGCCTGGTCGGCTCGCGCCGGCGCGAGCCCGAAACCTTCGAGGTCGACGACGCGCCGCACGCGTTCCGGCCGCGCGCCGGCATACAGGCACACGACGTTCGCGCCCATGCTGTGTCCGACCAGGTTGATCTCTCCGGTCGGTGCGTAGCGGTCGACGAGCGCATCGAGGTCGCCCAGGTATTCGTGGAACCAGTAGTGACCGCCGCCCTGTCGCGCGACCGGCCAGTCGGACAGCCCGAAGCCGCGCGCGTCGGGCGCGATCACCTGCCAGTCGCCGGCGAGCGCATCGACGAC
Source organism: Burkholderia anthinoferrum (assembly GCF_002925705.1). Taxonomy (NCBI): domain Bacteria; kingdom Pseudomonadati; phylum Pseudomonadota; class Betaproteobacteria; order Burkholderiales; family Burkholderiaceae; genus Burkholderia; species Burkholderia anthinoferrum. The sequence goes on along the minus strand of NZ_LFZP01000027.1, from coordinate 75,040 downwards.
GAACTGGAACGACGCCGCGACGTCCATCCAGCCGTGCAGCATGAACAGCGTCGGCGCGTCGGGCCGGCCCCAGCGCCGCACATGCAGCCGGACGCCGCGCACCGTGACGAAATCGGAAACAGAACTCGAGGCACTCATCGCAGCCGCCAAAAAAAGAATGGTCGTTCGATTATAACGGCGACGCTCCGGTTCCGGCGGCCGGCAATCGAGGTGCCGCTCTAGCGGCGAGGTCGTTCGAGGGCCGGGCGGCAGACACCATCGGCGAGACACGCGAGCCGGCCCACGCCCACCCGGACGCGGCCAACGCGATCCGGCTAATGCGCGGGGCGCCCGTCCACCGCGTCCTGCGCGGCCAGTTCGTCGAGTTCGGCCTGCTCGAAGCCGGCATCGCGCCGCGCATCGAAATTGAACGGGCCACGCAGCCGCGGCGCGTGGTACTGCTCGGCGAGCTGCCGATAGGTCGGCACGGGGTCGCGCCCGGCTGCGTCGCACAGATGGCGGAACCAGCGGTTGCCGATCGCGACATGGCCGATTTCGTCGCGCAGGATCACGTCGAGAATCGCGGCCGACGCATCGTCGCCCGCCTGCACGAGCCGCGCGCGGATCGGCGGCGACGCGTCGAGCCCGCGGGCCTCGAGCGTGCGCGGCACGAGCGCCATGCGCGCCAGCACGTCGCCCTTGGTCCGCTCGCACATCTCCCACAGCCCGTTGTGCGCGGGAAAATCGCCGTATGCATGCCCGAATGCCGCGAGACGATCGGACAGCAGCGTGAAGTGATAGGCCTCCTCGGCCGCGACCTTCAGCCAGTCCGCGTAGAACGCGTCGGGCATGCCCGCGAAGCGCCAGACCGCGTCGAGCGCCAGGTTGATCGCATTGAACTCGATATGGGCGAGCGCGTGCAGCAGCACGACGCGCCCTTCGGGCGATCGCATGCTGCGCCGCTGCAACTCGCGCGGCTCGACGAGCGGCGGCCGCGCCGGGCGCCCCGGCAGATCGGCCGGTTCGCGCAGTTGAAGCAACGGCACGATCGCGGCCTGCCCGGCCCGCAGCGCATCGTGCAGCGCGCGTACCTGCGCGGCTTTCGCCGCCGGCTCGGCAGCTCGCAGCGCATCGAGCGCCACGCTGCGCACGCAGGCGGGCGCCGTGCCGAAAGAAGAAGACGCGATGCTCATAAACAGGGACACCTTGCGTACGCGGCGTGGGAGCACAGGCACGCGACGGTTTACAATATGCGTTTGTTCCGCGGCGCCAGGCGCCGGGCAAACCGGACGCGCCATTCTACCGGCGCCCGTCATCGAAGATCACCAAGGAGACTCCGTGACGATCTACAAGCTGGGCGATACGGCCCCGACGATCCACGAAAGCGTATTCGTCGCCGATACGGCGGCCATCATCGGCAAGGTCGTGCTCGAGGAAAACGCGAGCGTATGGTTCGGCGCGACGATTCGCGGCGACAACGAGACGATTGCGGTCGGCGCCGGCAGCAACGTCCAGGAAGGCGCCGTTTTGCATACCGACCCGGGCTTTCCGCTGACGATCGCCGAGAACGTGACGATCGGGCACCAGGCGATGCTGCACGGCTGCACGATCGGCGAAGGTTCGCTGATCGGGATTCAGGCGGTGGTCTTGAATGGCGCGGTCATCGGCCGCAACTGTCTGGTTGGTGCCGGCGCGGTCGTGACGGAAGGCAAGACGTTCCCGGACAACTCGCTGATCCTCGGCGCACCGGCGAAAGTCGTGCGCGAGCTGTCGGCAGAAGACATCGCGCGGCTGCGCGCAAACGCGAAGACGTATGTCGAGCGGCGCGCGCATTTCAAGGAGCAACTCGTGCGGATCGGGTGATTCGCACGGATTTCAAGGAAGAAGAGTGAGCGACCAGTTACAGAAATTCATGTTCAATGCGGCGCCCGTGCGCGGCGAGATCGTTTCGCTGCGCAACACGTGGCAGGAGGTGCTCGCCCGCCGCGACTACCCTGCCCCCGTGCGCACAGTGCTCGGCGAGATGATGGCCGCGTGCGCGCTGCTGTCCGCGAACCTGAAATTTCACGGCACCCTGATCATGCAGATCTTCGGCGACGGGCCGGTCCAGATGCTGGTCGTCCAGTGCGGGTCCGATCTGTCGATGCGTGCGACCGCGAAGTTCTCGGGTGACGCCGCGCAGACGATCGGCGACGACACGCGCTTCGCGTCGCTCGTCAACGCGAGCGGCCACGGCCGCTGCGTGATCACGCTCGACCCGGCCGACAAGCTGCCGGGTCAGCAGCCGTATCAGGGCATCGTGCCGCTGAACGGCGTCGACGGCCCGCTCGAATCGGTGTCGCAAGTGCTCGAGCAGTACATGCGCCACTCGGAACAGCTTGACACGCGGCTGTGGCTCGCCGCCGATCGCGACCGCGCGGTCGGCATGCTGCTGCAGAAGCTGCCGGGCGACGGCGGCATCGTGCCGCGCAACGCCGAAACCGATATCGACACGTGGGAACGCGTGTGCACCCTCGGCGGCACGCTGTCCGCGAAGGAACTGCTGGAGGTCGAACCGGAAGTGGTGTTCCGGCGGCTGTTCTGGCAGGAAAACGTCCAGCACTTCGAACCGGCCGGCACGCGCTTCCAGTGCTCGTGTTCGCGCGAGAAGGTCGGTGCGATGCTGCGCATGCTCGGTCGTGAAGAAGTCGACAGCGTGATCGTCGAGCGCGGCCACGTCGAGATCCACTGCGAATTCTGCAACCAGCGCTATGAATTCGATCCGGTCGACGTCGCGCAACTGTTCGCGGCGCCCGGTGTCGAAACCGGTATCGCGCCCGCGACCGACCAGCGTCACTGAGCCGCGCGTGGGCCGAGCGCCCGTGCCCGCCACCGGCGCGGCACGGGCGCATAATGACGCACGAGCGCCGCATGCGCGGCTCAGGCGCCGGAGGTTCGGCCTTCGGCACAAGCCGCTTTCCACGGTCGGCGCACCGCAGGAGAAACACATGAATCGCCGCCCCTTTTGCGCCATCCGCACCATCGTCCTGACGAGCATGGCCGCCGGCACGCTCGCGCTTGCCGGCTGCGCGATGCCGCCGCCGACTTCCACGATCCTGAGCCGCCTGCCCGAACCGGGCGCGTCGGGTGGTCAGCCGCCCGTGCTGTCGAGCGCCGAACGCAAGCGCTACGACGAGATCGATCGGCAAGTCCTGCGCGAGCAGAACAGCGCGATGGCGGCGGAAGCGGCCGCGCGCGCGTGGGCTTATTACTCGCCGCCGCCCGTGACGGTCTACGGCGGATATTACGGCGGCGGATGGGGCAATCGCTGGGGCTCGGGCATCAGCTACGGCTACCCGGGCTGGTGGTGGTGAGCAGGCATCGCCCGATCGATTGACGACTGGCAGGAAATAAAAAAGCGCGGCATTTCCCGCGCTTTTTCAATGGGTTCGAGGTATCGCGCTCAGTGATGCGCGGCCTTGCCCTTGTCGCCGCCATGATGCCGCGACGGCTTCGCGATCGACTGCGGATTCGGCACGACCCGCACGGGCGCCGCCGAGACGGTACCGCGCGTCGACGTATTCGCCGGCGTGTTGTTCGTCGGCCCCGCAGGCGCATTCGGCGATACGAACTGCACGAATACTTCGCCGTCCTTGACCATGCCCATCTCGTAGCGTGCACGCTCCTCGATCGCCGCGGTGCCGCTCTGCAGATCCTGCACTTCGCCGGCGGTGCGCTCGTTGCGCAGCTTCTCGTCCGCGTTCTTCCGGAGCTGGTCGTCGAGCTGCTGACGCAATTCATGCACCCGCAGCCAGCCGCCGTGTCCCCACCATAGGGGGTACTGAATGAGCGCCAGCAAGGCAATCAGGACGACAGTGACAAGCCGCATGTAAGAGACGCAGATATAAGAAGCGCCGCTCCGCGCACAGGCACAGAGCGGCGTCGAGATGACGAACCCGATAGTAGCGCGTTAGCGCAGGTTATAGAAAGCCGATTTACCCGGGTAGCTCGCGATGTCGCCGAGGTCTTCCTCGATGCGCAGCAGCTGGTTGTACTTCGAGATACGGTCGCTGCGCGACAGCGAACCCGTCTTGATCTGGCCGGCATTCAGGCCGACCGCGATGTCCGCGATCGTCGAATCTTCGGTTTCGCCCGAGCGGTGCGAGATCACGGCCGTGTAGCCCGCGCGCTTCGCCATTTCGATCGCCGCGAACGTTTCGGTCAGCGTACCAATCTGGTTGATCTTGATCAGGATCGAGTTCGCGATGCCCTTCTCGATGCCTTCCTTCAGGATGCGCGTGTTCGTGACGAAGAGATCGTCGCCAACGAGCTGCACCTTCTTGCCGAGGCGGTCGGTCAGCAGCTTCCAGCCGTCCCAGTCGCTTTCGTGCATGCCGTCCTCGATCGACACGATCGGGAACTTGTCGGCGAGCGTCGCGAGGTAGTCGGTGAATTCGGCCGACGACAGTTGCAGGCCTTCGCCCGCGAGCTGGTACTTGCCGTCGTGGTAGAACTCGGATGCCGCGCAGTCGAGCGCGAGCAGCACGTCTTCGCCCGCACGGTAGCCGGCCTTCTCGATCGCCTGCAGGATCGTCGACAGGCACTCGTCGTTGCTGCCGAAGTTCGGCGCGAAACCGCCTTCGTCGCCGACCGCCGTGCTCATGCCGCGGTCGCTGAGGATCTTCTTCAGCGCGTGGAACACTTCGGCGCCGCAACGCAGCGCTTCACGGAACGTCGGCTGGCTGACCGGGACGATCATGAATTCCTGGATGTCCAGGCTGTTGTTCGCGTGCGCGCCGCCGTTGACGATGTTCATCATCGGCACCGGCAGTTGCATCGCGCCCGAGCCACCGAAGTAGCGGTACAGCGGCAGGCCGGCCTCTTCGGCGGCGGCCTTCGCGACGGCCATCGACACGGCCAGCATCGCGTTCGCGCCGAGGCGCGACTTGTTGTCGGTGCCGTCCAGCTCGAGCAGCGTCTTGTCGAGGAACGCCTGTTCCGACGCGTCGAGGCCCATGATGGCTTCGGAGATTTCGGTGTTGATGTGCTCGACCGCCTTCAGCACGCCCTTGCCGTTGTAGCGGCCGGCTTCGCCGTCGCGCAGCTCGATCGCTTCACGCGAGCCGGTGGACGCGCCCGACGGCACCGCCGCGCGGCCCATCGTGCCCGATTCGAGCAGCACGTCGCATTCGACGGTGGGGTTGCCGCGCGAATCCAGAATCTCGCGGCCGATGATATCTACGATTGCACTCATGGGTTTCCTCTGAGAATGACGATGGATTCTTCAAACTGCGACGGCGTGCGTGCCGGAACCGCTTTCGCTACAGACGCGCGAAGCCGTCGCAAGGTTCATTCGATCTTTAATTGAAATCGTTTTCCAGGAACGGATTGCGCTTCACCGCCTGGTCGAGCGTGACGAGGGTCTCCAGCAGCGCGCTCATCCGGTTCAGCGGCACCGCGTTCGGGCCGTCCGATTTCGCCTCGGCCGGATTCGGGTGCGTTTCCATGAAGAGGCCCGCGACGCCCGTCGCGACCGCCGCACGGGCGAGCACCGGCACGAATTCGCGCTGGCCGCCCGAGCTCGTGCCCTGCCCGCCCGGCAACTGCACCGAGTGGGTCGCATCGAACACGACCGGCGCGTTCGTCTCGCGCATGATCGCGAGCGAACGCATGTCCGACACGAGGTTGTTGTAGCCGAACGAGACGCCGCGCTCGCACGCCATGAAGCGGTCTTCCGACAGCCCGGCTTCACGCGCCGCGTCGCGCGCCTTGTCGATCACGTTCTTCATGTCGTGCGGCGCGAGGAACTGGCCCTTCTTGATGTTCACGGGCTTGCCCGAGCGCGCGCACGCATGGATGAAATCGGTCTGGCGGCACAGGAACGCCGGCGTCTGCAGCACGTCGACGACCGACGCGACCTGCTCGATCTCGTCGATCGAATGCACGTCGGTCAGCACCGGCAGGCCGAGCTGGCGCTTCACCTCGCCGAGGATCCGCAGCCCCTCGTCCATTCCGAGACCGCGAAACGACTTGCCCGAGCTGCGGTTCGCCTTGTCGTAGGACGACTTGTAGATGAACGGAACGTTCAGCTTCTCGCAGATTTCCTTCAGGCGGCCGGCCGTGTCGATCGTCATTTGCTCCGATTCGACGACGCAGGTACCCGCGATCAGGAAGAACGGTTGATCGAGACCGACCTCGAAATCGCACAGCTTCATGCTTGCACTCCGCGCGCTTGCTTGTTGGCGAGCGCGGCTTCGACGAACGACTTGAACAGCGGATGACCGTCACGCGGCGTGGACGTGAATTCCGGGTGGAACTGGACGCCGACGAACCACGGGTGCATCGAACGCGGCAGCTCCATCATCTCCGGCAGATCCTCGCTCGGGGTACGGGCGCTGATGATAAGGCCGCCGGCTTCGAGCTGGGGCACGAAGCGGTTATTGACTTCATAACGGTGGCGATGGCGCTCGTTCACGTCCTTGCCGTAGATTTCCTCGGCCATCGTGCCCGGCTTGATCGGGCAGCGCTGCGAACCCAGACGCATCGTGCCGCCGAGGTCGGATTCCTCGGTGCGCGTCTCGACCTTGCCTTCGCGGTCGTACCATTCGGTGATCAGCGCGACCACGCGCTCGGGCGTGTCCGGATCGAATTCCGTGCTGTTCGCCTGCTTCAGGCCGACGACGTCGCGCGCGAATTCGATCACCGCGAGCTGCATGCCGAGACAGATGCCGAGATACGGCACCTTCGACTCGCGCGCGTAGCGAACCGCGGCGATCTTGCCTTCCGTGCCGCGACGGCCGAAACCGCCCGGCACCAGCACGGCGTCGAGATGCTTGAGGCTGTCGACGCCGTTCGTCTCGAGCTCTTCCGAGTCGATGTATTCGATGTTGACCTTGGTCGACGTGTGGATCGACGCATGGCGCAGCGCCTCGATCAGCGACTTGTACGACTCGGTCAGGTCGACGTACTTGCCGACCATGCCGATCGTCACTTCGTGCTCCGGGTTTTCGAGCTTCTCGACGAGCGTCGACCACATGCTCAGGTCGGCGTCCTTCGGCGACAGCTTCAGCTCCTCGCAGATGATCCGGTCGAGGCCCTGGTCGTGCAGCATCTGCGGAATCTTGTAGATGCTGTCGGCGTCCCACACCGAGATCACGGCGTCTTCCGGCACGTTCGAGAACATCGAGATCTTCTTCGATTCGTCGTCGGGAATGCGGCGGTCGGCACGGCACAGCAGCACGTGCGGCAGGATGCCGATCTCGCGCAGCTTCTGCACGCTGTGCTGGGTCGGCTTCGTCTTCAGCTCGCCGGCCGTCGCGACGTACGGCACGAGCGTCAGGTGCACGAAGCACGCGCTGTTGCGGCCGAGGCGCAGGCTCATCTGGCGTGCGGCCTCGAGGAACGGCAGCGACTCGATGTCGCCGACCGTGCCGCCGATCTCGACGATCGCGACGTCCGGCTCGCCGCAGGTGGCCGATGCCGCCCCGCGCTCGATGAACGCCTGGATTTCGTTCGTGATGTGCGGAATGACCTGCACGGTCTTGCCGAGATAGTCGCCGCGGCGCTCCTTGCGGATCACCGATTCGTAGATCTGGCCGGTCGTGAAGTTGTTGGCCTTGCGCATCTTCGTGCTGATGAAGCGCTCATAGTGGCCGAGGTCGAGGTCGGTCTCCGCTCCGTCTTCCGTCACGAACACTTCGCCGTGCTGGAACGGGCTCATCGTGCCGGGGTCGACGTTGATGTAGGGATCGAGCTTGAGGAGGGTGACTTTCAGACCGCGCGATTCGAGGATCGCGGCGAGAGAGGCGGCGGCAATACCCTTGCCGAGGGAAGAAACTACGCCGCCGGTGACGAAAACATATTTGGTCATCGCTGGATGCTCGCGGGAAAAACGGATTATACCGTAAAGCCCGCCCTTTTCTCAGCAATTGACGCGATGATCGCGCCCTTTCGTACCGCCCCGCGCGGCGGTGCGCGCCGGCGCGAACCGGCCGGCCGGTCGGCGCCACGCGCATGCGCCGGCGGGCGCTCGGCGCACGGGACGAAACGTCAGGCGCGCCTCGCGAGCGGCGCGCCGGCCTGCGAAATGCCGCCCGAAACGCCGCCCTCTTCCGCCTTCAGCGAATTCAGCATCCGCTGCAATGCGCGGGCGGTCTCGATCGGCCGCTCCATCGGGAACAGGTGACTGCCTTCCAGCCATTCGATGCGCCCGCGCGTCGCACGGCGCGTCGCGTCGAGCCCGACCTGCCGCACCTCGCGCGAGCGCGTGCCGGCGAGAAAGCCGAGCGGCACCGGCGCGCCGTGCGCGAGCCGCGGGCCGAGCGTGTGCGGCAGCGTCCGGTAGATCAGGTATTCGACCTGCCGGTCGAACGCGAGCGCGCGTGCGCCGTCGGGGCCGGCCTGCGGGATGCCGTAGTCGATATAGTCGGCGAGCATCCGTTCGTCCCAGCGCGCGAACGCGGGCTTCTCGCGGAAGTGCCGCCAGACTTCGTCGCGGCTCATCCAGCGCGTGCGCCGGTTGCGCGTCGCCGCGGCGGGCGACAGCCGCTCGTCGAGCCCCGCCCACTGGCTCGCGCGCAACGCGCCGGCACGCCAGCCCGCGATGATCGGCGAATCGATCATCACGACGCCGCGCACCCACTGCGGCTTCTTCAGCGCGGCCATCAGCGACAGGTAGCCGCCGAGCGAATGGCCGACGAGCCAGACCGGGCGCTCGTAGCGGCTGCCGATATCGTCGAGCAGTTGTTCGACGAGATGCGGCCAGTCGCGCGTCACCGGGTAGCGGCGGTCGTGGCCGATCCGTTCGATGTAGCGCAGCTCGTAGTCGTCGGCGAGTTCGGCGAAGATCGTCCGGTACGTCGACGCCGGGAAGCCGTTCGCGTGCGAGAAGTGGAGGATGTCCTTCAAATGCCGGTGTCTCCTTTGTCGACGAGAGTTAGCGCTTTAGCGCTTACTCTCGTCCCATGCTTCGCGGTCGACGAGAGTTAGCGCTTTAGCGCCTACTCTCGTCCCATGCTTCGCGGTCGACGGGAGGGGGTGCGTCAGCGCTTGTGCCATTCCCATGCGTCATATTTCTGTCGGAACCGGGCTTCGGCACGGCACGCCGGCCGTCGCCACGCTTACCGGTCCATCCAGTACCGGCGCCGTTCGTCGCGATAGCGCGCGAATGCGAACCCGCCGCCGGCCGGCGCGACGTCGAACCGCACGGCGCCGTCGCGATCGGTGCGCGGCAGCGGAATCCCGCGCGCCTCGTAGCGGGCGAGCACGGTCCGGTGCGGATGCCCGAAACGATTGCGATAGCCTACAGGAAATACCGCGACGCGCGGCCCGACCGAATCGAGGAAAGGCTCGACCGACGACGTGCGGCTGCCGTGATGCGGAACGACCAGGATCTGCGCGGGCAGCGCATCGCGCGCATCGGCCACCAGCCGGCGCTCGGCGGCCGCCTCGATGTCGCCCGTCAACAGGGCCGACGTGCCGCCCGCGTCGATGCGCAGCACGCACGATTGCCCGTTCGACGAACCCGTGCCCACCCCGTCCGGCGGCCACAGCATCGTAAAGACGACACCGTCCCAGGTCCAGCGCTGCCCGGCCGCGCAAGGCAGCCGATCGGCCACGCCGGCCGCCTGCGCCTCGCGCCACAACCGGTGCCGCGGCGCAATGCCGGCCAGCAGCTGGCGCACGTCGGTCGCCGCATAGACGGCCGAAGCACCGCCTGCATGATCGGCATCCGCATGACTGAGCACGAGCGAATCGATCGCCGCGATGCCGCGCGCCCGCAACGCCGGCGCGACGATCCGCGTACCGGCATGCGTCGATTCCGCGCCGGGCCCCGCATCGAACAGCAAGGTCCGCCGCGCGGTTTCGACCAGCACCGCCGCGCCCTGCCCGACGTCGAGCACGGTCAGCCGGAAGCCGCCCGCCGGCGGCGCGTCGGGCGCCGGCGCGACGAGCGGCAGCCACGTGAGCGGCGCCGCCCAGCGCAACGGCCAGCCGCGCGGCATCAGCGCCCAGGCGACGCCCACGCATGCCAGCGCCAGTACCGGCCACTCGGGCATGCGCAGCCACAGCACGCCGGCCGGCCAGTCGGCCAAGTGCCCGAGCAGCGTCATCATCGGTGCGAGCGCCGTATGGGCGAGCATGAACGCACCGGCATCGAACGGCGCCGGCAACGCGATGCCGGCCAGCACGACGGGCGTGACGACCGAGCTGACCCACGGAATCGCGAACGCATTGCCGAACGGGCCCGACAGGGAAACCTGAGCGAACCATGCGGCGGTGAGCGGCGCGAGACCGATCGTCACCGCGTACTGCACGCGCGTGGCCTCGGCGATGCGGCGCCGGCAGCGCGTCGCCCACCCGCGCAATCGCCTCCGCAAGCCGGCCGTGCGGCTTTCCGCGCCCGTTTCGTCGTTCTCGTCGATCCCGTCGTTCTCATCGAGTTCGCGCACCGCGCGCCAGCCGGCGACGGCCTGCAGGATCACGGCGACCGCGCCGAACGACAGCCAGAATCCGGCCGACAGCACGGCCCACGGATCGGCGAGCAGCACGCCGCCGAGCGCCGCGCACAGCACCGCGGAGGTCGGCACACTGCGGCCGGCCAGATACGCGACGCCGCCGCCCGCGATCATCCACCACGCGCGCTGTGCCGGCACGTTGAAGCCGGCGAGCGCGGCGTAGCCCGCAGCAGCGACCAGCGCGGCAAGCGCGGCCGCGTACGGCGCCGGCAACACGAGCGTCGCGGCCCGCGCGCGCCAGCGCATGCGGCGCCAGACCATCGACACGAGCCAGCCGGCGATCGCGCCGACCAGCCCGACATGGAGACCCGAAATCGCGACCAGATGGCTCGTGCCCGTATTGCGCAGCACGCGCCAGTCGTCGTCGCCGATGCCCGACTGGTCGCCGATCGCCAGCGCGGCGACGATGCCGCGGTGCGCCGCATCGGTGCCGAGCACCTCGCCGATGCGTGCCCGCAGCGCGTCGCGCACCCGGTCGATCGATGCACGCCATCCCGCCGCGCGCGCATCGAGCAATACGGCCCGACGCGGCGCACTGACATAGCCGATCGCGCGAATGCCCGCCGCGAGCCACGCCGCCTCGCTGTCGCGCACGCCGGGATTGGCCTCGGCATGCGGACGCTTGAGACGCACGACGAAACGCCAGCGCTGGGCCGCCCGCAAATCGGGAAGCGCATCGCGTGTCGCGGGTGCGCCGTATGCGCGCCACGACAAGCGGATCAATGGCGGAAAACGGGCGAGCCCCGCATCGTTCGATTCGACCGCGAACAGCAGCCGCGCCCCCGTCTCGTCGACGACCGGCAATCCGCGGATCACACCCGTGACGACGATGTCGCGCCCTTCCCACTCCGGCGGGAGGCTGTCGCCGAGCCGCCACTCGGCCCGCGCGGCCGCATAGCCGAACCCCGCGACGCAGGCCGCGAACACACACAGCATCCAGCCGCATGCCACGACCGCACGCGTGCGCCGTCGACGCATGCACCACGCGCCCAGCGCCGCGCAGCCCGCGAGCACGGCTGCTCCGACCGTCCATGCGATCGCCCCCGGCAACGCCGCCTGCCGCTGCAGCACGACGACGCCGAGCGCGAACGCGATCCACCACACGCGCATTCCGCCTCCTCGTCGACCCGGCGCCAGCCCTGCCCGGGCGGCGCCTTCCGGCAACGATTATGCGGACGAAAGTGCGAGTCGCGGCAGCGCGGCGAGCGCGTTAGCCGAAGTGCATACGGCCAGTTCGCCAGTATCGAGCCCGCGCAATTCGGCGAGCACGCCGCCGATGCGCGGCACCTGGTCGGGTGTGTTGCGGGATTTGTATGCCCATTCGGGCGCGATGTCGGGCGCGTCGGTTTCGACGACGAGCGCGTCGAGCGGCAACTCGGTGGCGAGCCGGCGGATCTGCCGCGCGCGCGTGAAGGTCACGTTGCCGCCGAAGCCGAGATGCAGGCCTTGCGCCAGATACGCTTCGGCCTGCTGGAAACTGCCGTTGAACGCATGCGCGATGCCGCGCCGCACGCCGAAACGGCGCAGCCCGGCCAGCACGCGGTCCTGCGACTTGCGCACGTGACACAGCACGGGCAAGTCGAGTTCCCGCGCGAGCCTGAGCTGGCCCTGGTAGAAGAACTGTTGGCGCTCTTCATCGAGACCCGGCACGAAATAGTCGAGCCCGATTTCGCCGATCGCGACGAAACGCGGATCGTCGAGACTCGCCTCGATCTCCATGCGCAGCCGGTCGAGATCGGCGTCGCGCGCCTGCGGCGTATACATCGGATGGATGCCGAGCGCATACGCCGCGCCGGGCGTGCGCTGCGCGAGTTCGCGCACCGTCGTGAAGTTGTCGCGCCCGATGCTCGGGATCACGATGCGCGACACGCCGGCCGCGCGCGCGGCGTGCGCGACCGCGTCGCGGTCGGCGTCGAATTCGGCGGCATCGAGATGGCAATGCGTGTCGATCCACATGGCAGCGGTCCTGCACCGTTGTATCGTGCCGGGGCGAACCCGGCACGGCCAATGGCGTGGCTTTTTTACACCGGCAGCGCCGGCTCCTCGTGCAACACGCCGTCGCGCAGCCGCATGATGCGGTCGCAGCGCGCGGCGAGATCGGGGTCGTGCGTGACGATCACGAAACTCGTTTCGAGCGTCTCGGACAGTTCGAGCATCAGGTTGAACACCGTGTCGGCCGTCGTGCCGTCGAGGTTGCCGGTCGGCTCGTCGGCGAGCACGCACGCGGGCTTCGTGACCAACGCACGCGCGATCGCGACGCGCTGCCGTTCGCCGCCCGACAATTCGCCCGGCCGGTGCTTCGCACGCGGGCCGAGACCGACGCGTTCGAGCATCGCCTGTGCCTGCCCGCGTGCGTCCTCGGTCGTCATCCGGCGGATGCGCAGCGGCATCGCGACGTTGTCGAGCGCCGTGAACTCGGGCAGCAGGTGATGGAACTGGTAGACGAAGCCAAGCGCGCGGTTGCGCAACTCGTTGCGCTCGCGCTCCGCGAGCTGCGTAAACGGCTTGCCGAGCAGCGACACTTCGCCGGCGCTCGGCTCGTCGAGCCCGCCCAGCACGTGCAGCAGCGTGCTCTTGCCGGAGCCCGACGCCCCGACGACCGCGAGCTTCTCGCCGCGCCGCACCGTCAGCTCGGTGTTGTTGAGCACCTGCACGTTGAAGCCGCCCTGCACGAACGCCTTCGTGATCCCGCGCGCCTGAAGCACGTATTCCTGCATACCTGCCGAATCCTGTCCGTTGTGTTGTTGTCGTGAATCCGCGAATGCGGCCGCGCGGTCATTCATAGCGGAGCGCCTCCGCCGGCTTCACCTTCGCGCCGCGCCAGCTTGGATAAAGCGTCGCGACGGCCGACAGCGCGAACGCGATCAGCCCGATCCGGATCACGTCGCTCGCGACGAGTTCGGACGGCAGCTCGCTGATGAAGTACACCGACGGCGGCAGGAACTGCACGCCGAACAGGTGCTCGATCATCGGAATCAGCCACGGGATGCTCCACGCGATCAGGCAGCCGAGCGCGACGCCGGACGCAGTGCCGACGAAGCCGATCGTCACGCCCTGCACGACGAAGATCTTCATGATCGACCCCGGCTGCGCGCCGAGCGTGCGCAGGATCGCGATGTCCGCCTGCTTGTTGGTCACCGTCATCACGAGCGACGACACGAGGTTGAACGCGGCCACCGCGATGATCAGCGTGAGGATGATGAACATCATCCGCTTCTCGATCTGCACGGCCGAGAACCACGTCTTGTTCTGCTGCGTCCAGTCGCGGATGTACAGGCTGCCCGACAGCGTATGCGACAGCTCGAGCGCGACCTGCGGCGCCTTCTGCATGTCGGTGAGCCGCAGCCGCACGCCGGTCGGCGCGCTCATCCGGAACAGCGCCTCGGCGTCGCGGATGTTGATCATCGCGAGCGTGCTGTCGTATTCGTAGTGGCCGGACTCGAACACGCCGACGACCGTGAACTGCTTGAGCCGCGGCATCATGCCGGCCGGCGTGATCGAGCCTTCGGGCGCGACCAGCGTGATCTTGTCGCCGACCGTCACGCCGAGGTTGCCGGCGAGCGCGTCGCCGAGCACGATGCCGAACTGGCCGGGCACGAGCGCGGCCAGTTGCCCCGCCTTCATGTCCTTGCCTATGTCCGACACCTGCGGTTCGAGCGACGGCTCGACGCCGCGCAGCATCACCCCGCTCACCGCGTCCTGGCGCGTGAGCAGCGCCTGCGCGTCGACGTACGGCGCGGCGCCGATCACCGACGGATTGCGGCGCGCTTCCTGCGCGGTCAGTTGCCAGTCGGGCATCGAGCCCGTCGGCGAGAACACCTCGACGTGCGCGAGCACCGACAGCATGCGGTCGCGCACCTCCTTCTGGAAGCCGTTCATCACCGACAGCACGACGATCAGCGCCGCGACGCCGAGCGCGATCCCGAGCATCGACACGAGCGCGATGAAGGAAATGAAGCCGTTGCCGGTCGTGCGTTTGCCGGCGCGCGTGTAGCGCCAGCCGATCTGCCATTCGTACGGAAGTTTCAAGCGAATCCTTTCTGCTGGTTACGGCGGACAGGTGCGCGGCGGCCGGACCGCCGCCGGGTCGTGGCCGGTAGCGGCCGGCCCCCGGCACGGTCGAAAAACGGCCGCCGGACGCGAACGGGCCGTCAGCCGGCCCGATCACGCGCGCAGTTTGCCATACAATGCGCACCATCATGCACGACCGACGCCTCCATTTTCTCGTTCCGTTCGCGCTGCCGTCGGCGGCCGATGCGGCCTCGTCCCTGCACACGCTGGACAGCCCCGCGCTTCAAAAGTTGCTCGCTCGCGCAAGCCTCGTCGAGCGCGTGGCCGGCGAGGACTTCCAGCGCACGCTGCCGCACGAGCGCTGGCTGGCAAGCCGGTTCGGCGCCACGCAGGGCAACGCCGCGGACGAGGCGCCGCTCGCGCCCTACATGCTGCTGGCCGACGGCGGCGACCCCGGCACGCACGCGTGGGCATGCGTCGAGCCCGTGCACGTCGAAATCGCGCACGATCACCTGGTGCTCGTCGACCCGGCCGCCCTCGCGCTCGACGACGGCGACGCGGCCGCGCTGCTCGCGGTCGCGCGGCCGCTGATCGAGGAGCTCGGCGTGCGGCTCGAAGCGCCAAACCCGGCGCGCTGGTACCTGTCGAGCGACCAGCTCGCGCGCCTCGCCGGCGCCGCGCCGCTGCGCGCCAGCGGCCGCAACATCGAGATCTGGCTGCCGCACGAGGCCCATACGGGCGAGCGCTCGCGGATGTGGATGAAACTGCAGAACGAAGTGCAGATGGCGTGGTTCCAGCATCCGGTCAACGAAGCCCGCGAGGCGCGCGGCCTGCCGGCCGTCAATTCGATCTGGTTCCATGCGCAGGGTACGCTGAAGCCGGTCGGCAAGCCGTTCGCGCGCGTGCTGTCCGCGTCGCCCGCCGCGCTCGGCCTCGCGCGCGCCGCGCAAACCGAAGCCGGCCGCCCGCCCGCGACGTTCGGCGCGCTGCCCGCCGCCGACGGCGCGACGCTCGTCGATCTGCCGGCGCTGACCACCCCGTTCATCGAGCAGGACTGGGCGCGCTGGCACGACGGCCTCGCCGCGCTCGAGCGCGACTGGTTCGCGCCGGCGCTCGCCGCGCTGCACAACGGCGAGCTGGCGAGCGTCGATTTCACGCTGTGCGGCGACACGAGCTCCGTGACGCTGCACGCGACGCGCGGCGACCTGCGCAAGTTCTGGCGCCGCCGCGCGCTCGCCTCCCTGTTCGAATAACCAGCCACCCCGTATGACCCGGATCGTTACCCGCCCCGTCGCGCCCGCCGACGCCGAAGTGCTCGCGCGCCACGGCCTGCACCCCGTCCTCGCGCGCCTGTACGCGTCGCGCGGCGTGCAGTCGCCCGCCGACATCGAGACCGCGCTCGCGCGCCTCGTTCCGCCCACCGAGCTGAAAGGCTGCGCCGATGCGGCGTCGCTGCTCGCCGACGCGATTGCCGACAAGCGGCGCCTGCTCGTCGTCGCCGACTACGACTGCGACGGCGCGACCGCCTGCGCGGTCGCGGTGCGCGGCCTGCGCATGTTCGGCGCGCAGATCGACTACCTGGTGCCGAACCGCTTCGAATACGGCTACGGCCTCACGCCGGAGATCGTCGAACTCGCGGCCGCGTGCAAGCCCGACCTGCTGATCACCGTTGACAACGGGATCGCGAGCGTCGCCGGCGTCGAAGCCGCGAACGCGCGCGGCATCGACGTGCTCGTGACCGACCACCACCTGCCCGGCGACGCGCTGCCCGCCGCGCGCGCGATCGTCAACCCGAACCAGCCCGGCTGCGCGTTCCCGAGCAAGCATCTCGCCGGCGTCGGCGTGATGTTCTACGTGCTGCTCGCGCTGCGCGCCGAGCTGCGCCGCCGCGGCGCGTTCGCGAGCAAGGAAGCCGAGCCGCGTCTCGACGGCCTGCTCGACCTCGTCGCGCTCGGCACCGTCGCCGACGTCGTGCGGCTCGACGGCAACAACCGCGTGCTCGTGGCGCAGGGCCTGCAGCGCATCCGCAACGGCCGCATGCAGCCAGGCGTCGCCGCGCTGTTCCGCGCCGCCGCGCGCGAAGCGCGCACCGCGTCGGGGTTCGATCTCGGCTTCGGCCTCGGTCCGCGCCTGAACGCGGCCGGCCGGCTGTCCGACATGTCGCTCGGCATCGAGTGCCTGATCACCGACGACATCGGCCGCGCGTGGGATCTCGCGCAGCAGCTCGACGTGATGAACCGCGAACGCCGCGAGATCGAGGCCGGCATGCAGCAGCAGGCGCTCGCCGATCTCGCCGACGTCGATCCGGCCGACGCGTGCACGATCACGCTGTTCAATCCCGCGTGGCACCAGGGCGTGATCGGCATCGTCGCCGGCCGGCTCAAGGAGAAATTCCACCGTCCGTCGTTCACGTTCGCGCACGCCGACGACGAAGGCCGGCGCGTCAAGGGTTCCGGTCGTTCGATCGCCGGCTTCCACCTGCGCGACGCGCTCGACCTCGTGTCGAAACGCGAACCGGACCTGATCGTCGCGTTCGGCGGCCATGCGATGGCGGCCGGCCTCACGCTCGACACCGAAAACGTGCCGCGCTTCGCGGCCGCGTTCGAGGCCGTCGCGCGCGAATGGCTGTCCGACGACGCGCTGGCCCGCGTGATCGAGACCGACGGCGAGCTCGAGGATGCGTACTTCACGCCGCAGTTCGTCGGCCTGCTGGACGAAGCCGTGTGGGGGCAAGGGTTTCCGGCCCCGCTTTTCTCGGGCGAATTCGACGTCGTGTCGCAGTCGCTCGTGAAGGAAAAGCACCTGAAGCTGCAGCTCGCGCGCAGCCGCCAGCGCTTCAACGCGATCTGGTTCAACCACACCGAGCCGCTACCGGCGCGCGCGCTGGTCGCGTACCGGCTCGTCGCCGATACGTGGAACGGCGTCACGCGCGTGCAGCTGATCGTCGAACACGCGGCCGGCTGAGCCGGCGACCGTCCCGCGACGCGCCGCCGCACGCTCGCGCGCCGCGTTGGACGGGCCCTCCACGCATGCGCGAGCACCGTTTGCGTCACCGGGCAAGTTTGCCGATCGGCTATAATTCCGCTTTTTTACGAAGCCGGAACAGCGAACGATCATGGAAGCGGAACGTCTCAACGCGATCGAAAGCTCCCTGCTCGACCTGCGCAATCGCGCGGGCGAGCTTCGGGGGTATCTTTGACTACGACGCCAAAGCCGCGCGTCTGACCGAAGTCAACAAGGCACTCGAAGACCCGAACGTCTGGAACGATTCGAAGAACGCCCAGGCGCTCGGCCGCGAGAAGAAACTGCTCGAAGGCGTCGTCATGACGCTCACCGCGCTCGATAGCGACCTGCGCGACGCGCTCGACCTGTTCGAGCTGGCACGCGAGGAAGGCGACGAGGACACGCTTCTCGCGTCGGAAGAAGACGCCGCGAAGCTCGAGGCGCGCGTCGGCGACATCGAGTTCCGCCGGATGTTCTCGAACCCGGCCGATCCGAACAACTGCTTCATCGACATCCAGGCCGGCGCCGGCGGCACCGAGGCGTGCGACTGGGCGTCGATGCTGCTGCGCCAGTACCTGCGCTACTGCGAACGCAAGGGCTTCAAGGCCGAAGTGCTCGAAGAGTCCGACGGCGACGTCGCCGGCATCAAGAACGCGACGGTCAAGGTCACGGGCGAATACGCGTACGGCTTCCTGCGCACCGAAACGGGCATCCACCGCCTCGTGCGCAAGTCGCCGTTCGACTCGTCGGGCGGCCGCCATACGTCGTTCTCGTCGGTGTTCGTCTATCCGGAAATCGACGACTCGATCGAAGTCGAGATCAACCCGGCCGACCTGCGCATCGACACGTACCGCGCATCGGGCGCGGGCGGCCAGCACATCAACAAGACCGACTCCGCGGTGCGGATCACGCACATGCCGACCGGCATCGTCGTGCAGTGCCAGAACGACCGCTCGCAGCACCGCAACCGCGCGGAAGCGATGGCGATGCTGAAGTCGCGCCTGTACGAAGTCGAAATGCGCAAGCGCCAGGCCGAGCAGGACAAGCTCGAATCGAGCAAGACCGATGTGGGCTGGGGCCACCAGATCCGCTCGTACGTGCTCGACCAGAGCCGCGTGAAGGACCTGCGTACGAACGTCGAAATGAGCAACACGCGTGCGGTGCTCGACGGCGACCTCGACGACTTCATCAGCGCGAGCCTCAAACAGGGCGTGTAAGCGCCGCGGCGCGGCCTGCCCCGCGCCGCCCTTTCCGTTTGCGTTGCCGCACCCCACTCCGAATTCCGACCATCATGACCGAACCGACCCAAACGCAGCCCGCCGTCACGGCGGACGAAAACCAGATCATCGCCGAGCGCCGCGAGAAGCTGCGCGCGTTGCGCGAGCAAGGCGTCGCCTATCCGAACGACTTCCGGCCCGAGCACCACGCAGCCGACCTGCAGGCGAAATTCGCCGATTCGGACAAGGCCGCGCTCGAAGCGAACCCGGTCGAGGTGTCGGTGGCCGGCCGCATGATGCTCAAGCGCGTGATGGGCAAGGCGAGCTTCGCGACGGTGCAGGACGGCTCGGGCCAGATCCAGTTCTTCGTGACGCCGAACGACGTCGGCGCCGACACCTACGACGCGTTCAAGAAGTGGGACCTCGGCGACATCGTCGCCGCGCGCGGCGTGCTGTTCCGCACCAACAAGGGCGAGCTGTCGGTCCAGTGCAAGGAGCTGCGCCTGCTGTCGAAGGCGCTGCGTCCGCTGCCGGACAAGTTCCACGGCCTGTCCGACCAGGAAATGCGCTACCGCCAGCGCTACGTCGACCTGATCGTCACGCCGGAAACGCGCGACACGTTCCGCGCCCGCACGAAGACGATCGCGTCGATCCGCAAGTTCATGGACAACGCCGACTTCATGGAAGTCGAGACGCCGATGCTGCACCCGATCCCGGGCGGCGCGGCCGCGAAGCCGTTCGTCACGCATCACAATGCGCTCGACATGCAGATGTTCCTGCGCATCGCGCCGGAGCTGTACCTGAAGCGCCTGATCGTCGGCGGCTTCGAGCGCGTGTTCGAGATCAACCGCAATTTCCGGAATGAAGGCGTGTCGCCGCGGCACAACCCGGAATTCACGATGATGGAGTTCTACGCCGCGTACACCGACTACCGCTGGCTGATGGACTTCACCGAGCAACTGATCCGCCAGGCGGCGATCGACGCGCTCGGCACCGCGACGATCCAGTATCAGGGCCGCGAACTCGACCTCGCGAAGCCGTTCCATCGCCTGACGATCACGCAGGCGATCCAGAAGTACGCACCGGACTACACCGACGGCCAGTTGTCGGACGACGCGTTCCTGCGCACCGAGCTGAAGCGCTTCGGCGTCGACGTGTCGCAGCCGGCGTTCCTGAACGCGGGCATCGGCGCGCTGCAGCTCGCGCTGTTCGAGGAAACGGCCGAAGCGCAGCTGTGGGAACCGACGTTCATCATCGACTACCCGGTCGAGGTGTCGCCGCTCGCACGCGCATCGGATACGGTGCCGGGCATCACCGAGCGTTTCGAGCTGTTCATGACCGGCCGCGAGATCGCGAACGGCTTCTCGGAGCTGAACGATCCGGAAGACCAGGCCGCGCGCTTCAAGAAGCAGGTCGAGCAGAAGGATGCAGGCGACGAGGAAGCGATGTTCTTCGACGCCGACTACATCCGCGCGCTCGAATACGGGATGCCGCCGACCGGCGGCTGCGGGATCGGCATCGACCGTCTCGTGATGCTGCTGACCGACAGCCCGACGATCCGCGACGTGCTGCTGTTCCCGCATCTGCGCCGCGAGGACTGACAGCCGCAACCGCGTGTGCGCCGCGCCCCGTGGCGCGCACGCGTCGCCTTTGTAACGACGCGTAAATCCCGCCAGCCGGCGTCCGCCGGCCTTCGATCCTCCCCCGTTTTATTCCCTCGTCGCGACGCCCTTCTGCGGGTTTTCCCGGAAACCGCCGCCGACGCCCCGCTGCAATTCGTTACACCTTGATACGGCGTGCCCCGGGGCCGTGGACGACACTCCTGTTGCGTCACCACGCATGACCACGGGACCAGAACGAGGCGCAGGAACGCCGAGTCTGATCGCTCCCGAGCGTGGGATCCAGCTCCGGCGCCACGCGCCGATCCGGATCGACATTGGAGAAAAAAATGGACAACCAGAATCAGACCACGCCGCAAAAGCAACGCCTCCACCCGCTGATCGCCACCGCGGCGGGCGCCGTCATCGTCGCCAGCCTCGCGGCGACGGCAGCGATCACGGGCGTCTTCCCGAAAGCCACCAGCAGCAGCGAACAGAACGGCCAGACCCAGGCCGCGCTGATCGCGTCGCAGCCGGCGGTCGATACGGCCGCGGCCGCCAGCGCCGCGCTGGCCGCGCAAGCGCAGCGACAGGCCGCGGAACAGGCCGCCGCGCAGCAGAAAGCCGCCGTCGCGCAGGCCGAGCCGAAGCCCGCGCCGCGCCCGGCTGCGCCGCACCGCCGTCACACGACCGCCCCGCAGCCGCCGCAATATGCGCAGCAGCCGTCGGCGCCTGCGCAAGCCTACTGCCAGAGTTGCGGCACGGTCGTCTCGATCACGCAAACGCGCACGCCGGGCCAGAGCTCGGGCATCGGCGCCGTGGGCGGCGCGGCGGCCGGCGGCCTGCTCGGTAACCAGTTCGGCCACGGCAACGGTCGCACCGCGATGACGATCATCGGCGCGCTGGGCGGCGGTCTCGCCGGCAACCAGGTCGAGAAACAGGTCCGCGCGGAAACCGACTATCAGGTGCAAGTGCAGATGGAAAGCGGCGCGATGCGCACGTTCACGTATCGCAACCCGCCGCCGTTCGGCCAGGGCCAGCGCGTACGGATCGAGAACGGCACGCTGGTCGGCGCGTAAGCTCCCGATCGCGTCATCGCCGGCGTCGCTGCCCACGCGTCGCGCGCGGGCACTTCGCCCAAAACGAAAACGGCTCGCGAGCAGGCGCTCACGAGCCGTTTTTTCATTGGCGCGGCGTACACCATTGCAGCGTACGCCGTGGCCGGCCGGGTCGGTCAGTCCTCGTCGTCGAAGTCGGATTCGTCGATCCAGTGCGCCTGGATCGCCTCGAGGATCTTCTCGCCCGAGTGCGCCGGATCGTCGTCGAAGCCGTCGAGCTCCAGCACCCATTGGCGCAGGTCGACGAAGTTGATCCGCTGCGGGTCGATGTCCGGGTGCTTGTCCGCCAGTGCAATGGCTATTTCACGCGAATCGGTCCATTTCATCGCCTGCCTCCGGTTTCGGTCAGTGATTTTCCTTCGCGTGGTTGATCGAGTACTTCGGAATCTCGACCACCAGGTCCGAATCTTCCTTCACGATCGCCTGGCACGACAGGCGCGACGTCGGCTCGAGGCCCCACGCCTTGTCCAGCAGATCGTCCTCGTCCTCCTCGGACGGCGCGAGATCGTTGAAGCCTTCGCGGATCACCACGTGGCACGTCGTGCATGCGCACGACTTCTCGCATGCGTGCTCGATCTCGATCCCGTTGTCGAGCAGGTTGTCGCAGATACTCTTGCCGGGCGTCGCGTCGATCACCGCGCCATCCGGGCACAGTTCGACGTGAGGCAGCACCACCAGTTGAGGCATGTCCGTTCCGTCAGTCAGGGTGCGGCGCCAGGCGCCGCGTGGTTCATTAGCGCGCGGGCCGTGGCCGGCCGATGCGCGGTTCGTGGGTTCAGATCTCGTCGAGCCGGCGGCCCGACAGCGCGCGCTTGATGCTCTTGTCCATCCGGCGCGCCGCGAATTCGTCGGTACCGTCGGCCAGCGCCTTGGTTGCCTCTTCGATCGCATTCGTATCGTCGCCCTGCGCGACCGCGCGCAGCGCGGCAGCCAGCGCGTCGACCTGCGCGCGCTCGCCGGCATCGAGCAGTTCGCCGTCGGCCGCCAGCGCGGCCTGCGTCGCCTCGAGCATCCGCTCGGCCTCGACCTGCGCTTCGCGCAGCGCACGAGCGCGCATGTCGATTTCGGCGGTCTTGAAACTGTCTTCCAGCATCTTCGCGATGTCGTCGTCGGCGAGGCCGTACGACGGCTTCACGACGACCGATGCCTCGACGCCCGACAACTGCTCGCGCGCAAACACCGACAACAGGCCGTCCGCGTCGACCTGATAGGTCACGCGAATGCGTGCGGCGCCCGCCGTCATCGGCGGAATGCCGCGCAGCTCGAAGCGCGCGAGCGACCGGCAGTCGGCGACGAGCTCGCGCTCGCCCTGCACGACGTGGATCGCCATCGCGGTCTGGCCGTCCTTGAAGGTCGTGAATTCCTGCGCACGCGCGATCGGAATCGTCGAGTTGCGCGGAATGATCTTCTCGACGAGGCCGCCCATCGTCTCGACACCGAGCGACAGCGGAATCACGTCGAGCAGCAGCCAGTCGTCGCCGGTGCCGCGATTGCCCGCGAGCAGATCGGCCTGGATCGCCGCGCCGAGCGCGACGACCTGATCCGGATCGAGATTCACGAGCGGCGGCTGGCCAAAGTATTTGGCGACCGCGTCGCGGATCACCGGCATGCGCGTCGCGCCGCCGACGAGCACGACGCCCTTAATGTCGGCCGGCGTGACCTGTGCATCGCGCAGCGCCTTGCGGGTCGGCGTGAGCGTACGCTGCACGAGCGGCTCGACGAGCGACGCGAACGTGTCGTGCGAAATCGTCTGCACGAGGCGTGCGCCGCTCGACAGCGTCACGTCGAGCGCCGCCTCGGGCGCGGACGACAGCGCTTCCTTCAGCACGCGCACGCGATCGAGCAGCAAGCGCACGTCCTCGGGCGCGAGCGTCTTCGCGTCGATACCGGCCTGCGCGAGCACGTGATCGAACAGCGCGTGGTCGAAATCGTCACCGCCGAGCGCGGAATCGCCGCCCGCGGCCAGCACTTCGAACACGCCCTTCGTCAGCTTCAGGATCGACAGGTCGAACGTGCCGCCGCCGAGGTCGTACACCGCGTACAGGCCTTCGGCCGCGTTGTCGAGACCGTAGGCGATCGCCGCGGCGGTCGGTTCGTTCAGCAGGCGCAGCACGTTGAGGCCGGCGAGGCGCGCGGCGTCCTTGGTCGCCTGGCGCTGCGCGTCGTCGAAGTAGGCGGGCACCGTGATCACCGCGCCGACCAGCTCGTCGCCGAGCGTGTCTTCCGCGCGATAGCGCAGCGTCGCGAGAATCTCGGCCGACACTTCGACCGGGCTCTTCACGCCGTCGATCGTGCGGATCTGCACCATGCCCGGCGCGTCGACGAATTCGTACGGCGCGTTCGCCGCGCCTTCGACCTCGGCCTTGCCGCGGCCCATGAAGCGCTTGACCGACACGATCGTATTGCGCGGATCGGTCGCGGCCTGCTCCTTCGCTTCGTGGCCGATGCGGCGGCCGCCCTTCTCGAGGTAACGGACCACCGACGGCAGCAGCAAGCGGCCGGCTTCGTCCGGCAGGACTTCGGGCACGCTGTTGCGCACGGCGGCGACGAGCGAGTTCGTCGTGCCGAGATCGATCCCGACGGCGAGTCGCCGCTGGTGCGGCGCCGGCGCCATGCCCGGTTCGGAAATTTGCAGTAAAGCCATCTTGGTTCGTTCGGGCGCTCGGCCCGTTTGCTGCGCGTGCCGCAAGGCACGCGGTTAAGTTTCGAGGCGCTCGATCTGCGCGCCCACTTCCGACGCGACCCGTTCGATGAACATCAGCTGACGCACGGCTTCCGCGGCGGCCTGGTCGGCACCGCTGTCGAGCAGCGTGCCGAGGCGCTCGACGCGCACGCGCTTCTCGTCGCGCAACTCGGCGAGCAACGCATCGAGCGCGTCGACATTGCGGGCGGCCGCGGCATCCTCGATGCCCTCGCGCCACTCCATCTGCTGCATCAGGAACGCCGGCTCCATCGCCGTGTTGTTTTCCGCGCCGATGTCGACGCCGCGCAGCGACAGCAGATAGGACGCGCGCTTCAGCGGATCGCGCAGCGTGCGGTACGCCTCGTTCGCGCGCGTGGCCCATTGCATCGCGATGCGCTTTTGCGCATCGCCGGCCGCCGCGAAGCGGTCCGGGTGCACCTGCGTCTGCACCGTCCGGTAGGCGGCGTCGAGCGCCGTCTCGTCGAGCGCGAATTGCGCCGGCAGGTGAAACAGGTCGAAATGGCTGTCTTTCAGCGAAACCATCGTCGCGTTCAATTCCGGTTCGTCGCGCGGCAAACGCCGCACATTAAAAAGGCGGCCCGTGCCGCCTCTTGCCCGCATCGCGCGGAGGGAGCCGCGTCACACGCGGAACGATTCCCCGCACCCGCACTCGTCCTTCACGTTCGGGTTGTTGAACTTGAACCCTTCGTTCAGGCCTTCGCGGGCGAAGTCGAGCTCGGTGCCGTCGATATAGGCGAGGCTCTTCGGATCGACGACGACCTTCACGCCATGGCTCTCGAACACCTGATCCTCGGGAGCCAGCTCGTCGACATACTCGAGCTTGTACGCGAGCCCCGAGCACCCGGTCGTGCGAACGCCAAGCCGCAGGCCCACACCCTTGCCGCGGCGGACGAGGTATTTCTGGACGTGTTGTGCTGCTTTTTCGGTCAGTGTAATTGCCATGATGTCCTTGCCGCGGGGCGCCTGGACGACGCACCGCGTTCCTTCACAACGCTCGATGCCGCTCAGGCTGCTGCCTGATCGCTTTCCTTGGTGTCGTGGCGCTTCTTGTAGTCGGCCACGGCTGCCTTGATCGCGTCTTCCGCGAGGATCGAGCAGTGAATCTTCACCGGCGGCAGCGCGAGTTCCTCGGCGATCTGCGTGTTCTTGATCGACAGTGCCTCGTCGAGCGTCTTGCCCTTCACCCATTCGGTGACGAGCGAGCTCGATGCGATCGCCGAACCGCAGCCGTAGGTCTTGAACTTCGCGTCTTCGATCACGCCGTCCGCGCCGACGCGGATCTGCAGCTTCATCACGTCGCCGCACGCCGGCGCGCCGACCATGCCCGTGCCGACCGTGTCGTCGTCCTTCGCGAACGAACCGACGTTGCGCGGGTTTTCGTAGTGATCCAGAACCTTGTTGCTGTAAGACATGACTCAGACTCCTTGACTCGTTACGTCTGCGTGCGTCAATCCGCCCGCGGTTGCATTCAATGCGGTATCAGTGCGCGGCCCATTCGATCGTCGACAGATCGATGCCTTCCTGGTGCATTTCCCAGAGCGGCGACAGTTCGCGCAGCTTCGCGATCTTGCTGTTCAGCAGATCGATCACGAAGTCGACTTCCTGCTCCGTCGTGAAGCGGCCGACCGTGAAGCGGATCGAGCTGTGCGCGAGCTCGTCGTTGCGGCCGAGCGCGCGCAGCACGTACGACGGCTCCAGCGACGCCGACGTGCACGCGGAGCCGGACGACACCGCGACGTCCTTGATCGCCATGATCAGCGACTCGCCTTCGACGAAGTTGAAGCTGATGTTCAGGTTGTGCGGGACACGGTGGTCCATGTCGCCGTTCACGTAGGTTTCCTCGATCTGCGACAGGCCGCGCAGCAGCTTGTCGCGCAGCATGCGGATGCGCTCGTTCTCGGTCGCCATTTCCTCGCGCGCGATGCGGAACGCCTCGCCCATGCCGACGATCTGGTGCGTCGGCAGCGTGCCCGAACGCATGCCGCGCTCGTGGCCGCCGCCGTGCATCTGCGCCTCGATGCGCACGCGCGGCTTGCGGCGCACGTACAGCGCGCCGATGCCCTTCGGGCCGTACGTCTTGTGGGCCGAGAACGACATCAGGTCGACCTTCAGCTTCGCGAGGTCGATTTCGACCTTGCCGGTCGACTGCGCGGCATCGACGTGGAACACGATGCCCTTCTCGCGGCAGATTTCGCCGATCGTCTCGATGTCCTGGATCACACCGATCTCGTTGTTCACGTGCATCACCGACACGAGGATCGTGTCCGGGCGCAACGCGGCCTTGAGCACGTCGAGATCGATCAGGCCGTCTTCCTTCACGTCGAGGTAGGTGACTTCGAAACCGTCGCGCTCGAGCTCGCGGCACGTGTCGAGCACGGCCTTGTGCTCGGTCTTCACCGTGACGATGTGCTTGCCCTTGCCCTTGTAGAAGTTCGCGGCGCCCTTGATCGCGAGGTTGTCCGACTCGGTGGCGCCGGACGTCCAGATGATCTCGCGCGGATCGGCGTTCACGAGTGCGGCCACCTGTTCGCGCGCTTCCTCGACCGCACGCTCCGCGTCCCAGCCATAAGCGTGGCTGCGCGACGCCGGGTTGCCGAACTGCTCGCGCAGGTACGGCACCATCTTGTCGACCACGCGCGGATCGACGGGCGTCGTCGCGCTGTAATCCATATAGATGGGCAGGTGGAGAGTCTCTTGGGTCATCTGTCGCTCCGGGTATTCTGTGCAGGGACTATGTGCGTTATGGGGTGTGACGGGCGCCTTCGCGCTCACGAACTCGCGATGTTGAACACCGAATTGGGGCCGAGCGGCATCGTGCGCACGGGCTCGGCCGGTGCGGCGACGGGCTCCGGCGCGCGACGGTCGCGCAGCACCGCAGGGGCGCCCTCGCGTGCGCGCTGCTGATCGACGAGATCCTGCAGCGACACCGAATCGAGGTATTCGACCATTTTCTGGTTCAGCGTCGACCACAGCTCGTGCGTCATGCAATGGCCGTCGGGCTGCTTCGAGCCGTCGCACGTGCCTTTGCCGCCGCACTGCGTGGCGTCGAGCGGTTCATCGACCGCGATGATGATGTCGGCAACGGTGACGTCCTGCGCGCGACGCGCGAGGTTGTAGCCGCCGCCCGGGCCGCGCACGGATTCGACGATTTCATGCCTGCGCAGCTTGCCGAACAGCTGTTCGAGATACGAGAGCGAAATCCGCTGGCGCTGGCTGATGCCTGCAAGCGTCACCGGGCCCTGCTCCTGGCGCAGTGCCAAGTCAATCATCGCCGTGACGGCGAAACGGCCTTTGGTGGTGAGTCTCATGGTGTCTAGGGGACTGCAATCTTGACGATTTTGGTCAAGTATAAATATTTGACGATTTTAGTCAAGTATCCATGTCTTCGACAGGGTATTCGCAGACCGCTGAATTTCCCGTGTCGATCAGCGCGCGGCGCGGCTGCGCAGCGTGTCCAGCAGGCCCGCGCACGCGCGCTCGACCTGATCGAGCACCTGTTCGAAGCCCTGCTCGCCGCCGAAATAAGGATCGGCCACCTCGGTCTCGGCGACGCCCGGCGCGAATTCCATCAGCAGGCGCACCTTGTCGCGATGCGCCGGCGGACAGCGCCGGCGCAATTCCGCGAGGTTGGCTTCGTCCATCGCCAGCAGCAGGTCGAAACGCTCGAAATCCGCCGCGCTCACCTGCCGCGCCCGCAGCGCCGACAAGTCATAGCCGCGGGTGCGGGCCGCCGCCTGCGCGCGCGAGTCGGGCGGCTCGCCGACGTGCCAATCGCCGGTGCCGGCCGAATCGATCGCGATCCGGTCGGCCAGCCCGGCCGCGCCCACCTGGTGGCGCATCACGCCTTCCGCCGTGGGCGAACGGCAGATATTGCCGAGACAGACGAAACAGATCGCTACGCGGGTCATCGCACTATCGGAAAACCGCGGCGAACCGCGTGGGAAGAAGAACGCGCCATTATACAAAGGCGCCCGAAATCGCGCCGCCGCGCGAAGCGACGGCGACGTGCCTTACAGCGCCTTGGGCGCAGCGATCACGACGTCGCCGGATGCGGCCGGCAGCGGCTTCGCCGCGTCGTCGACCAGCCCGAACGACACCGCGCGCGCCAGTTCGGCGGACGCCTGATGAGCCGCGAGCGGGCCGCGCGACGGCGCATCGGACATCGCATGCAGATAGGCAGCCGCCGCCAGCGGAACCACGATTGCCAGCGGCCAGTACATCGATATTGTCTTTTTCATGATGCGTACCTCCTTGACCTCGTACCCCGAAACCCGATTCCGGGGACTACAGCCGAGATTCTATAGATCGCATCTATCGAGATAAATATGCGAATAGCGAACGCACTGTTGCTGCTCGCTGAACAGTGTCAGCCGAGGTGGCTTTGCGACGCCGCGTACAGTTCGCGGAACGTGCGCCCGGTCGGTGTCGGCATGTCGCGCGTGTCCATCCAGCCGCCCATCAACGGCAGGCGCCGCAGCATGCCGCCGTTGCCGCCCAGCCGCTCGAGGACGCGCACCGCCAGCTTGGTCGTCAGCGCATACAGCATCGGCCGCCGCGCGAGGAAACCCCACGCGGCGAGCGCCGCCCGCTCGCGCCACGGCCGCAGATGGCGCTCGACCTGCTTCTCGCGCAGCGTGCGCAACAGGTGCGACAACGGAATCCCGACCGGACATACGCTGTCGCATTCGCCGCACAGCGTCGCCGCCTGCGGCAGGTCGAGCGCGCGATCGAGCCCGACGTAGCTCGGCGTCAGCACCGATCCCATCGGCCCCGGATAGACCCAGCCGTACGCATGACCGCCAACCTTCTGGTACACCGGGCAATGGTTCATGCACGCGCCGCAGCGGATGCAGCGCAGCATCTCCTGGAATTCGCCGCCGATCAGGCCCGTGCGGCCGCCGTCGACGAGCACCACGTAGTTGTGCTCGGGGCCGTCCTCGTCGCCGGGCCCGCGCGGCCCGGTCAGCAGCGAGAAATAGTTCGACGTCTTCTGCCCGGTCGCGGAACGCGGCAGCAGCCGCATCGCGGTCGCGAGATCCTCGAGCGTCGGCAGCACCTTCTCGATGCCCGTCACCGCGACATGCACGCGGGGCATGACCGTGCACATGCCCTCGTTCCCTTCGTTCGTCACGATCGCCACCGAACCCGTCTCGGCGATCACGAAGTTGCCGCCCGTCACGCCCATGTCGGCCGACATGAAATGCGGGCGCAGCACCTCGCGCGCCTCGCGCGTCATGTCCGGAATCTCGGTGAGCCGCTCGCGCCGGTGCGTGCGCGCGAACAGGTCGGCGATCTCGTCCTTGTCCTTGTGCACGACGGGCGCAATGATGTGGCTCGGCGGCTCGTTGTCGTTGATCTGCAGGATGTATTCGCCGAGGTCCGTCTCGATCGACTGCACGCCCATCTCGGCGAGCACCGCGTTCAGCCGCATTTCCTCGGACACCATCGACTTGGTCTTGATGACCTTCTTCACGTCGTGCCGGCGCGCGATGTCGGCCACGAGCCGCGCGGCGTCGGCGGTCGTTTCGGCGAACAGCACCGTCGTGCCGCGCCGCGTCGCCTCGCGCTCGAATGCCTCGAGCCACACGTCGAGATTCTCCAGCGCGCGGTTGCGGCGCGCCTCGAGCGCGGCGCGCGTGGCCGGGAAGTCGATCAGGGTCATCGCGTCGGCGCGGGCGGACACGAACTTCGTCGACAGTTTCTTCAGGTTCTGCTGCAGGCGCTGGTCGGCCAGCTTCTGGCCGGCGCGCGCCTTGAAATGCATCGATTGGACTTGCATCGCGGTATCGGGGAAAGTGAGCGGAACCGGGCGTCAGACGTCGCCCGCCAGCACCTGCGCGACGTGCAGCACGCGCGTGTCGCGGTCGCCGGTGCGGCGCAACCGCCCTTCGATGTTCAACATGCAGCCGAGATCGCCGAGCACGACCGTGCCCGCGCCCGACGCGCGCACGTTCGCGCATTTCTCGTCCGCGATGGCCGCCGAGATGTCGCCGTACTTGACCGCGAACGTGCCGCCGAAGCCGCAACAGTGCTCGCAATCCTTCATCTCGGTCACCGCGACGCCGCGCTGCGCGAGCAGCGCGCGCGGCTGCGCCTTCACGCCGAGCTCGCGCAGGCCCGAGCACGAATCGTGATAGGTGACCGGCCCGGCGAACTCGCCCGGCGCGAGCGACACCTTCGCGACGTTCGCGAGGAAGTCGGTCAGTTCGTGGACTTTCTGCTGGAACCGCGTGTAGCGCCCCATCAGTTCGGGATCGTCGCGAAATAGGTCGCCGTAGTGCGCGCGGATCATCCCGCCGCACGAACCCGACGGCGCGACGATGTAATCGAACTGCTCGAACTCGCGCAGGGTCTTTTCCGCGAGGTCGCGCGCCAGCGCGCGGTCGCCCGAGTTGTAGGCCGGCTGGCCGCAGCAGGTCTGCGCGGGCGGCACGATCACCTCGTAGCCGGCGTCGCGAATCAGCTTGAGCGCCGAAAAACCGATTTCGGGGCGCATCAGGTCGACCAGGCAGGTCACGAACAAACCGACTCGCATACGTGCTCCTTCGAGAAAACGGCTCTCATTATCCGACGTTTGACCGGCAAGACCAACGCCGGCCCGCGCGCAAGCCCGCGGCGCACGAAACGAGGACTTCCTCGAACGGCGTTCGCTTTTTTCACGATACGAGATACAATCGGTCCAACACCGCCTGACGCGTCAATCGATTCCTCCCCCGACATGAGCCAACCCACCCCCGATTCAAAAACGTCGATCCAGGTGATCGAACGCATGATGCGGTTGCTGGACGCGCTCGCCGCGCACAGCGACCCCGTCAGCCTGAAGGAACTCGCGCAGCGTACGGAACTGCACCCGTCGACCGCGCACCGCATCCTCAACGACATGGTGACCTGCCGCCTCGTCGACCGCTCCGATCCCGGCACCTACCGTCTCGGCATGCGGCTGCTCGAGCTCGGCAATCTCGTGAAGGCGCGCCTGTCGGTGCGCGACGCGGCGCTGATGCCGATGCGCGAGCTGCACCGCCTCACCGGGCAGACCGTGAACCTGTCGGTGCGCCAGGGCGACGAGATCGTCTATATCGAGCGCGCGTACTCCGAGCGCTCGGGAATGCAGGTCGTCCGCGCGATCGGCGGCCGCGCGCCGCTGCATCTCACGTCGGTCGGCAAGCTGTTCCTCGCGGCCGACGAGACGTCGCGCGTGCGTGCCTATGCGACGCGCACGGGGCTGTCGGGCCATACGCAGAACAGCATCACCGATATCGCGAAGCTCGAGCGCGAGCTGACGATCGTCCGCCAGCAGTCGTGCGCGCGCGACAACGAGGAGCTCGAACTCGGCGTGCGCTGCATCGCGGCCGGCATCTACGACGATTCCGGGAAGCTCGTTGCCGGCCTGTCGCTGTCGGCGCCGGCCGACCGGCTGCAGGACGCGTGGCTCGGCCAGTTGAGCCGGACGGCACTCACCATCTCGGAATCGCTCGGCTACCGGCCGGCGCCCGAGAAAGACGTGGACGGGCTGCAGCGGCAGGCGTAAGCCTCGCCGTCGGCCCGGCACCGGCCCCGGCTCCCGATTCGTCGGACAAAAAAAGCCCCGCGATTGCGGGGCTTCTTCGTTGCGGCGATCGGCATGGCGGCGAACCGCCGTGGACGATCAGGTACCGCCGTTCGGCGTGTTGGCCGCCGTCAGGCGCTCGCCGCCGCCGGCATCGAGCCAGTTGCGCAGGCGCGAGGCGTCGGCGAAGCGCGAGTACTTGCCGAACGAATCGAGCAGCACCATCACCATCGGCCGGCCGTGGATCGTCGCCTGCATCACCAGGCATTCACCCGCTTCGTTGATGAAGCCCGTCTTCTGCAGGCCGATGTCCCACGAGCCGTTGCCGCGGATCAGCGCGTTGGTGCTGTTGTAGACCAGGTTGCGCTTGCCCGTGTACACCTCGTAGGTGCGATCGGTCGAGAACTGACGGATCATCGGATACTGGTACGCCGCATTGACCATCTTCACGAGGTCGCGCGCACTCGACACGTTCGAGCTCGACAGGCCGGTGGAATTCTCGAAGTGCGTGTCGGTCATGCCGAGCGACTTCGCCTTCGCGTTCATCGCCGCGATGAACGCCGGACGGCCGCCCGGGTAGTAACGCGACAGCGCTGCCGCCGCGCGGTTTTCCGACGCCATCAGCGCGATGTGCAGCATGTCCTCGCGCGACAGCACCGAGCCGACCGACAGGCGCGAGCCCGTGCCCTTCTCGTAGTCGCGGTCTTCGTCGGTGACTTCGATCTGATCGGCCATCGGCGCTTTCGAGTCGAGCACGACCATTGCCGTCATCAGCTTCGAGATCGACGCGATCGGCACGACCGCGTGCGAATTCTTGTCGAACAGCGGCTCGCCGGTATTCTGGTCGACGACGTACGCGACGCTCGAGCGCAGCGCGAGCGCGTCCGGCGTGTCGTGCAGGCCGAACGCCTGGCCGACCGTCGGGCGGCGCGGCTGGAACGCGACCTTGCGCACCGCGCCGCGATGGCCGCCGTGCACGCTGTTCGCCGCGAGCGTCACGCGCTTTCGCGACGCCTTCGCGCGCGGCGCATCGGCCGACGCGACCTTGGCGGATTTGTCGGAGGTCGCCCCGGCCGACTTCTTCTTCGCGGACGAAGCAGGAGCGACGGCCTTTTTCTTGGCGGCTTGGGTCTTCGCAGTGGCGGCGAAGGCGTCAGCAGGCGTGACGGACGCGGTGGTCGCCAGCAACGCGACTGCGACCGACACAGCGGTGCCGAGCGTCATGCTCTGCAACAATCTGCGCGGTGAAAACGATTCGGCTTTCATTGGGGTCTGGACAAAGCGGGCGGGAGGTTTCCGCAAGTGTAGTTAAAGCTTAAAAAAAGAGCAATATTAGGCACTTACCGATCGTCTTTAAACCGGAATGTAAGAGTCGGCCAACCTCTGGCCAATCAACTCTCCCGCTCCCATCGAAAAAATCCATGGGACGCACTGCCCGACAGCGCCCGTCTCCCGATTACCGCACGGTTAATTGAGATAACGTCACTTTGGAGGCGATTTAAAGCGGGGAAACTACGTATCCGGGGCTCGGCGTGCCAAGGGCGCCGGTCTCGACCGTGGCGGCGGCACGTCGCCACGGCACGCGCATCGAAACGGCGCGTTTTTCGACAGGAACAGAAGGATAACGTTCCATGGGCCTGTCAGGTTTACCTGTGCATGATCATGGTGCGACGCGTTTGCCCCGCCGCCGTGCGCACCATGTGGGAACGCGCCTGAAACCGATTCCGAACGGGCGCGATAACTCGTTGTTTTATCGATAATTTGTCGCGATTGTGCAACGCACAAAAAATGCTTGACATCCGCTTTCTCTGCCCTAAAATAGGCCTCATTGCTGCGTTGCACAAAGCACGCGGCGCCGAAGTTCCCCAGCGTAGTGCCCTTTATCCTGCGATCGACGCGATCGCTTTTCAGGAGCCTGACATGTCCTTGCTGACCCCCGAGCAAATCGCCGCCGCCCAAAAAGCCAACCTCGAAAGCCTGTTCGGTCTGACGACCAAGGCGTTCGAAGGCGTCGAGAAGCTGATCGAACTCAACCTGCAAGTCGTGAAGTCGACGCTGGCCGAAGGCCAGGAAAATGCACAGCGCCTGCTGTCGGTGAAGGACGCGCAGGAACTGATCGCGCTGCAGGCGAGCCTGTCGCAGCCGGTCGCGGAAAAGGTGCTGTCGTACGGCCGTCACCTGTACGAAATCGCATCGTCGACGCAAGCCGAATTCGCGAAGGTTGCCGAAGCGCAATTCGACGAGCAGAACAAGAAGGTCCAGGCGCTCGTCGACAACGTCGCGAAGAACGCCCCGGCTGGTTCGGAAACGGCCGTCGCCGCACTGAAGTCGGCACTGAACGCTGCGAACACCACGTACGAAACGGTTCAGAAGGCCACGAAGCAAGCAGTGGAAATCGCTGAAACGAACTTCAACGCCGCTGCCGCCGTCGCCACGAAGGCTGCCACCGCCGCTGCCGCACGTCGTTCGAGCAAGCCGGCCGCGTAAGCGTCCCCTGCTCCTGAAAGAGCCGCGCGCAGCGCGGCTTTTTCGTTTCCGGCGCCGGAACGTGCGCGGGCGGCAACTGCCCGCCACATTCGAGCCTGTCGCGCGCCGGGCAAATGAAAACGCCGTCGGCCGGATGACCCGGGCGACGGCGTTTTTTCACGGCCGGCGCGTGGCCGGCCGTACCGCTCGCGTTACTTCTTGCGTTGCGGCGGCAGGTCCGTACAGACGCCTTCGTACAGTTCGGCGGCCATGCCGACCGATTCGCCGAGCGTCGGGTGCGGATGGATCGTCTTGCCGATGTCTTCCGCGTCCGCGCCCATCTCGACCGCGAGGCACACTTCGCTGATCAGGTCGCCCGCGTTCAGGCCGACGATGCCGCCGCCGATCACGCGATGGGTTTCCTCGTCGAAGATCAGCTTCGTGAAGCCTTCGTCGCGGCCGTTCGCGATCGCGCGGCCCGACGCGGCCCACGGGAACACGGCCTTGCCGTACTTGATGCCTTCGGCCTTGCACTGGTCTTCCGTCTTGCCGGCCCACGCCACTTCCGGATCGGTGTACGCCACCGACGGGATCTGCAGTGCGTCGAAATACGCCTTCTCGCCGTGCGCGGCTTCCGCGGCGACGTGGCCTTCGTGCACGGCCTTGTGCGCGAGCATCGGCTGGCCGACGATATCGCCGATCGCGAAGATGTGCGGCACGTTCGTGCGCATCTGCTTGTCGACGTCGATGAAGCCGCGATCCGTGACCGCGACGCCGGCCTTGTCGGCGCCGATCTTCTTGCCGTTCGGGCTGCGGCCCACCGCGACGAGCACGAGGTCGTAGCGCTGCGCTTCCGCGGGCGCCTTCTCGCCCTCGAACTTCACGTAGATGCCGTCTTCCTTCGCTTCCGCGCCGACCGTCTTGGTCTTCAGCATCACGTTGCCGAAGCGCTTCGCGTTGTACTTTTCCCAGACCTTCACGAGATCGCGGTCGGCGCCCATCATCAGGCCGTCCATCATTTCGACGACGTCGATCTCCGCGCCGAGCGTCGCGTACACCGTGGCCATTTCGAGGCCGATGATGCCGCCGCCGATCACGAGCATGCGCTTGGGCAACTGGCGCAGTTCGAGCGCGCCCGTCGAATCGACGATGCGCGGGTCTTCCGGCATGAACGGCAGTTTCACCGCTTGCGAGCCGGCGGCGATGATCGCCTGCTTGAACTTGACGACCTTCTTGCCGTTTTCGCCCTGCACTTCCATGTGGAACGGATCGACGAACGCACCGACGCCGGTGACCACTTCGACCTTGCGCGCCTTCGCCATGCCGGCGAGACCCGTCGTCAGTTTCTTGACGACGCCGCCCTTGAAGTCGCGCAGTTTGTCGAGATCGACTTGCGGCTTGCCGAACGTGATGCCGTGCGACGCGAGCGCCGCGGCTTCGTCGATGACGAGTGCCGTGTGCAGCAGCGCCTTCGACGGGATGCAGCCGACGTTCAGGCACACGCCGCCGAGCGTCGAATAGCGTTCGACGAGCACGGTCTTCATGCCGAGATCGGCGGCGCGGAACGCGGCCGAGTAGCCGCCGGGGCCGGCGCCGAGCACGAGCATGTCGCACTCGATGTCGGCGGCACCTGCGTAGCTGCCGGCTTGCGGCGCGGGTGCCGGCGCGGCTGCGGCCGGCGCCGGTGCGGCGGCTGCGGGCTTCGGCGCTTCGGGTGCTTTCGCGGGAGCGGCTGCGCCTGCCGAGGCTTCGACGATGGCGATGATGGTGCCTTGCGAGACTTTCTCGCCGGCTTTGACCTTGACTTCCTTGACGGTGCCGGCGACGTCGCTGGGCACTTCCATGGAGGCTTTATCGGATTCGAGCGTGATGAGGGTTTGTTCTTTTTCGATCACGTCGCCGGGTTTGACGTTGACTTCGATGACATCGACGCCGCTGAAATCGCCGATATCCGGAACCTTGACTTCGATGAGACTCATGACTGTCCCCTTCTTGATTGACTGCGGAGAGAGAGGGAGGGGCTGGCGAAAAAGCGGATCCTGACGCCATGCGGCCTGACAAGAGCACGGGACGTTGGGCAGGACCACCTTTGCCGTCCGCCCAAGGACGCGCCTTTCTTTTGGTTACTTTTCTTTGGAAGACAAAGAAAAGTGACCGCCGCCCCGCGCAGGGGCGACGCTAGCAGACCGTTGGCAAAACAGGTTCAACGAAAGGGCGTGGAGCACCAAAAACAAACCCACGCCCTCGCGAGCCCCCTCCCCGCTCATCAAAGAATGATGCGACGGAAATCGGCGAGCAACGCCCCGAGATACGCATTGAACCGCGCGGCCTCGGCGCCATCGATCACGCGATGGTCATACGACAGCGACAGCGGCAGCGTGAGCCGCGGCACGAACTGCTTGCCGTCCCACACCGGCTTCATCTGGCCGCGCGACAACCCGAGGATGGCGACTTCCGGCGCATTGATGATCGGCGTGAAGTGCGTCCCGCCGATGCCGCCGAGCGACGAGATCGAGAAGCAGCCGCCCTGCATCTGGTCCCGCTTCAGCTTGCCGTCGCGCGCGGCCTTCGACAGCTCGGCCATTTCCTTCGCGATATCGACGAGCCCCTTCTTGTCCGCATCGCGGATCACCGGCACGACGAGACCGTTCGGCGTGTCGGCTGCAAACCCGATGTGGTAGTACTGCTTGAACACCAGGTTGTCGCCGTCGAGGCTCGCGTTGAAGGTCGGGAACTTCTTCAGCGCGGCGACGACTGCCTTGATCACGAACGCGAGCATCGTGAACTTCACGCCCGCCTTCTCGTGTTCCTTGTTCAACTGGACGCGCAGCGCTTCGAGCTCGGTGATGTCCGCTTCGTCGTTGTTCGTGACGTGCGGGATCATCACCCAGTTGCGATGCAGGTTCGCGCCCGAGATCTTCTTGATGCGCGACAGCGGCTTCGCCTCGAACGGGCCGAACTTCGAGAAGTCGACCTTCGGCCACGGCAGCAGGTTCAGCTCGCCGCCGCCTGCCGGCGCGGCTGCCGCGGCCGGTGCCGCGCGCTGGCCGGTCATCACGCCCTTCACGAAACCCGTGATGTCTTCCTTCGTGATGCGTCCCTTCGGACCGCTACCCTGCACGCGCGCGACTTCGACGCCGAGTTCGCGTGCGAACTTGCGCACGGACGGCGACGCGTGGCTCGCGCGGTATTCACCCGACGGCGCAGCGGCCGGCGCGGCAGCAGCCGGTGCGGGCGCGGCCTGCGCGGGCGCCGGTGCGGCAGCAGGCGCGGGCGCCGGCGCGGCCGGAGCCGGCGCGCTGGCCTGCGGCGCGGCGGCAGCCGGTGCACCCGCGGTTTCGAGCAGCACGATCAGCGTGCCTTCCGACACCGAATCGCCCACCTTCACCTTGATGTCCTTCACGACGCCAGCGGCCGGGCTCGGCACGTCCATCGTCGCCTTGTCCGATTCGAGCGTGACGAGCGACTGTTCCTTCTCGACCGTGTCGCCGACCTTCACGCCGATCTCGATCACCGGAACGTCCTTGTAGTCGCCGATGTCGGGCACCTTCACCTCGAGCGTACCGCCGGCGGCTGCCGGGGCGGCGGCGGGCGCCGCGGCGGCCGGTGCCGGCGCTGCTGCCGGAGCCGGAGCCGCGGCCGGCGCAGCCGCGCCGTTCGCCTGGGCGCCTGCGCCGCCTTCGAGCAGCACGATCAGCGAACCTTCCGACACGGAATCGCCGACCTTGACCTTGATTTCCTTCACGACGCCGCCGACCGGGCTCGGCACGTCCATCGTCGCCTTGTCGGACTCGAGCGTGACGAGCGACTGCTCGGGCTCGACCGTATCGCCGACCTTCACGCCGATCTCGATGACCGGCACGTCCTTGTAATCGCCGATATCCGGCACCTTCACTTCGATCGCTTGACTCATCTGTTTCTGTCTCCATGGCCGCGCGCGCTCCTCGCGGGAGCGGCGCGCGGCATTACACGGCGTGTGCGTTTAAACGGTCATCGGGTTGGGCTTGGACGGATCGAGGTTGTACTTGGCGATCGCATCCGCGACCACCTTGCGCTCGATCGTGCCTTCGTCGGCCAGCGCGTTGAGCGCGGCGACGGTGACCCAGTGACGGTCGACCTCGAAGAAGTGACGCAGCTTCTCGCGGGTGTCCGAACGACCGAAGCCGTCGGTGCCCAGCACGACGAAGCGGCGGTCGATCTGGCCGCGGATCTGGTCGACCAGCGCACGGACGTAGTCGGTCGACGCGATGACCGGGCCCTGCGTGTCCTTCAGGCACTTCTGCACGTGCGACAGGCGACGCTCCTCGGTCGGATGGAGCAGGTTCCAGCGCTCGACGTCGTGGCCTTCGCGCGCGAGCTCGGTGAAGCTCGGCACGCTCCACAGGTCGGCGGCGACACCCCAGTCGTTCTTCAGCAGGTCGGCGGCGGCGATCACTTCGTTGAAGATCGTGCCCGCGCCGAGCAGCTGGACGCGCGGCGCCTTCTTGTCGGCGTCGGCCTTCCTGAACGCGTACATGCCCTTGATGATGTCGGCCGCCACGTGCTCGCCCTGCGGAATCGCCGGGTGCTCGTAGTTCTCGTTCATCACCGTGATGTAGTAGTACACGTCTTCCTGGTCCTGCACCATGCGGCGCAGGCCGTCCTGGATGATCACCGCGAGTTCGTAGCCGAACGTCGGATCGTAGCTCACGCAGTTCGGCACCGATGCCGCCCACAGCAGCGAGTGGCCGTCTTCGTGCTGCAGGCCTTCGCCGTTCAGCGTCGTGCGGCCCGCCGTGCCGCCGAGCAGGAAGCCGCGCGAGCGCATGTCGCCCGCGGCCCAGGCGAGGTCGCCGATCCGCTGGAAGCCGAACATCGAGTAGAAGATGTAGAACGGCACCATGATCTCGCCGTGCGTCGAATACGACGTCGCCGCCGCGATCCAGTCGCACATGCCGCCCGCTTCGTTGATGCCTTCCTGCAGGATCTGGCCGGTCTGCGATTCCTTGTAGAACATCAGCTGGTCGGAATCTTCCGGCACGTACTTCTGGCCTTCCTGGTTCCAGATACCGATCTGGCGGAACAGGCCTTCCATGCCGAACGTACGCGATTCGTCCGGAACGATCGGCACGACGCGCTTGCCGAGCGCCTTGTCCTTCAGCAGGATGTTCAGGATCCGCACGAACGCCATCGTCGTCGAGATCTCGCGACCTTCGCCCGTGCCCTTCAGGAGCGGCTCGAACGCGTCGAGCGCCGGCACCGGCAGCGACGTCGCCTTCTCGCGGCGGTGCGGCAGGTAGCCGCCGAGGTCCATGCGCTTCTGGCGCATGTATTCGAGTTCCTTCGAGCCTTCCTCGAACTTCAGGTACGGCACGTCGGCGATCTGCTCGTCGGTGATCGGCAGGCGGAACTGGTCGCGGAACTTCTTCAGTTGCTCGACCGGCAGCTTCTTCTGCTGGTGCGTGATGTTCATCGCCTGGCCCGACTCGCCCATCCCGTAGCCCTTGATGGTCTTCGCGAGGATGACGGTCGGCGCGCCCTTCGTGTTCGTGGCTTCGTGGAACGCCGCGTAGATCTTGTGCGGATCGTGGCCGCCGCGGTTCAGCGCCCAGATGTCGTCGTCCGACCAGTCGGCGACGAGCGCCTTCAACTCAGGCGTGTTGAAGAAGTGCTCGCGAACGTACGCGCCCGACTCCGACTTGTACGTCTGGTATTCGCCGTCGACGCACTCCATCATGCGGCGCATCAGCGCGCCCGACTTGTCGCGCGCGAACAGCGCATCCCAGCGGCTGCCCCAGATGACCTTGATCACGTTCCAGCCGGCGCCGCGGAATTCCGATTCCAGTTCCTGGATGATCTTGCCGTTGCCGCGCACCGGGCCGTCGAGACGCTGCAGGTTGCAGTTGATCACGAACACGAGGTTGTCGAGCTTCTCGCGGCTCGCCATGCCGATCGCGCCGAGCGATTCCGGCTCGTCCGTCTCGCCGTCGCCGAGGAACGCCCACACCTTGCGGCCTTCCGTCTTCGCGATGCCGCGCGACTCGAGGTACTTCATGAAGCGCGCCTGGTAGATCGCCATGATCGGGCCGAGGCCCATCGACACGGTCGGGAACTGCCAGAAATCCGGCATCAGCCACGGGTGCGGGTACGACGAGATGCCCTTGCCGTCGACTTCCTGGCGGAAGTTGTCGAGCTGCTCTTCCGACAGGCGGCCGAGCAGGAACGCGCGCGAGTACACGCCCGGCGACGAGTGGCCCTGCACGAACACGAGATCGCCGCCGTGCTGGTCGGACGCCGCGTGCCAGAAGTGGTTGTAGCCGACGTCGTAGAGCGTCGCGGCCGATGCGAACGATGCGATGTGGCCGCCGACGTTCGTGTCCTTGCCTGCACGCAGCACCATCGCGAGCGCGTTCCAGCGCGTGTACGAACGGATGCGGTGCTCGATGTCCTGGTCGCCCGGAATCTTCGCCTGGGCTTCGACCGGAATCGTGTTGATATACGGGGTATTGGCGGAGAACGGCAGGTGTTCGCCGTGCATGCGGGCGAATTCGATCTGCTTTTCGATCAGGTAGTGCGCGCGGCCAGTGCCCACGGAGGAGATCACGCCATCGAGCGACTCGAGCCACTCGACGGTTTCTTGCGGGTCGTCGTCACGTTCGGCGGCGACATATTTCATCACTTCGTTCGGTACAGCGGACATTCTCGTCTCCTGGGTCCTGGAATGTGAGGATCGCTCTCGTGCAGACGACGCGACGCGACCGGCTGCGGGCAAGCTCCGACGGATTGTAATGAGCGTGGACGGGCCTGCGCAACAAAATTTTCGAATTGTGAGATCTTTTCTCGCCATGCGGAATATTGCTGCGCTGCACCCTTGTTTCGGGGCTCCGCGGCCCGTCTCGTCGGAACAAAACCGTTTCCGTTCAACATATCCGGTAGCGGTTTTCCATGTATTGCGCTGCGCTACAATCCTGCCATGTTGACCGATCGGCTTTTCGCACGCTCGGCGCGACCGCCGGGCCCGCCGGCGGAGTCGCAGCCGTCCCGTTGGCACCACGGACCGTGGTGGTCCAACTCCTATCTGCTGACGCCGCTGCTGTCGATCCTGGTGTTCCTCGTCGTGATGAGCCTCATCCTGTGGAGCCTCAACCGGCGCGAACAGCAGCAGCAGGAAGACACCCTCTTTCGCAACGTCGCGTGGGCCCAGCAGCAGATCCGCCTGTCGATGACGGGCGCGCAGGAACAGTTGCAGGCGCTGTCGCGCGACCTCGCATCCGGCCGGCTCGACCAGAACGCATTCCAGATGGCCGTCGCGGACGTCATGCAGACGCATCCGGAAATCCTCTACCTGAACTGGTACACCGCGCCCGGCGTGCAGCGCTGGCCGACCGTGCATCCGCCGCTGCTCGGCCAGCGGCTCGCGAAGCCCGGCGACGCGCAGATGCAGGAGGCCGTGCGCGGCGCGTACGACGAGGCGCGCAGCACGCGCCGCCAGGCCTATTCGCCGCTGATCTACGACGACTTCGGCAACGGCTTCATCACGTTGCAGACGCCCGTGATGCGCGGCGACCGCGAATATCTCGGCGCGATCGCCGCGGTGTTCTCGGTCGAAGGGATCCTGAAGCACGACATCCCGCAGGAATTGTCGTCGAAGTACAAGATCTCGATCACCGATTCCAACAACCGCGAGCTATCGTCCACGTCGACGCGCCCGCGCCTGCCGCGCGACTCGCACTACGACCTGCCGCTCGATCCGCCCGGCCAGGGGCTGACGGTGCGTGTGTATGCGTTCCCGCAGCTCACGAACCTCACCAACAACACGCTCGTGTGGCTCGTCGCCGGCCTGTCGTGCTTCGTGCTGTGGAGCCTCTGGAGCCTGTGGAAGCACACACGCCAGCGCTTCGAGGCACAGCAGGCGCTGTACGCGGAGGCGTTCTTCCGCCGCGCGATGGAAAACTCGGTGCTGATCGGCATGCGGGTGCTGGACATGCACGGCCGCATCACGCACGTGAACCCGGCGTTCTGCCGGATGACGGGCTGGGACGAAACCGATCTCGTCGGCAAGGTCGCGCCGTTCCCCTACTGGCCGCGCGACGCGTACCCGGAAATGCAGCGCCAGCTCGACATGACGCTGCGCGGCAAGGCGCCGAGCTCGGGCTTCGAGCTGCGCGTGCGGCGCAAGAACGGCACGCTGTTCCATGCGCGCCTGTACGTATCGCCGCTGATCGACAGCTCGGGCCGCCAGACCGGCTGGATGTCGTCGATGACCGACATCACCGAGCCGAAGCGCGCGCGGGAGGAACTCGCCGCCGCGCACGAGCGCTTCACGACGGTGCTCGAAAGCCTCGACGCCGCGGTGTCGGTGCTCGCCGCCGACGAAGCCGAGCTGCTGTTCGCGAACCGCTACTACCGCCACCTGTTCGGCATTCGCCCGGACGGCCATCTGGAGCTGTCGGGCGGCGGCTTCGACCGCGCGCAGGCGTCGTCCGACTCGATCGACATGGTCGACGCGTTCGCGGGCCTGCCGGCCGCCGCGCTGACGAGCAGCACCGCCGACGCGCA
Source organism: Burkholderia anthinoferrum (assembly GCF_002925705.1). Taxonomy (NCBI): domain Bacteria; kingdom Pseudomonadati; phylum Pseudomonadota; class Betaproteobacteria; order Burkholderiales; family Burkholderiaceae; genus Burkholderia; species Burkholderia anthinoferrum. Next base: position 32,364 of record NZ_LFZP01000027.1, on the reverse strand, counting down.
GGAGGTGTACGTCGAGAGCATCCAGAAGTGGTTCGAGGTGCGCCGCCAGTACATCCAGTGGGTGGACGGCCACCTCGCGCAGATGCAGATCGCGACCGACATCACGACCCGCAAGAAGGCGCAGGAGCTCGCGCACCAGCAGGAAGAAAAGCTGCAGTTCACGAGCCGATTGATGACGATGGGTGAAATGGCGTCGTCGATTGCTCACGAATTGAATCAGCCGCTCGCCGCGATCAACAACTACTGCTCGGGCACGCTCGCGCTCGTGAAGAGCGGCCGCGGCACGCCCGAGACGCTGCAGCCCGCGCTGGAAAAGACCGCGCAGCAGGCGCTGCGCGCGGGGATGATCGTCAAGCGGATCCGCGAATTCGTGAAGCGCAGCGAGCCGAAGCGCCAGCCGGCGCGGGTCGCGGACATCGTCGCCGACGCGGTCGGGCTCGCCGAAATCGAGGCCAGAAAGCGCAGGATCCGGATCGTCACGGAAATCCTCGCAAGAATGCCTATTATTTATGTCGACCCCGTGCTGATCGAGCAGGTGCTGGTGAACCTGATGAAGAACGCAGCCGAGGCGATGGCCGACGTGAAGCCGGCGTCGGTGGACGGCGTGATCCGCGTCGTCGCCGACATCGATGCGGGCTTCGTCGACATCCGTGTGATCGACCAGGGCCCGGGCGTCGACGAAGCGACCGCCGAGCGCCTGTTCGAACCGTTTTACAGCACCAAGTCCGACGGCATGGGCATGGGGCTGAACATCTGCCGTTCGATCATCGAATCGCATCGGGGGCGTCTGTGGGTGGTCAACAACGTCGAGCCGGATGGCCGCATTTCCGGCGCGACGTTCCACTGCAGCCTGCCCATTGGGGAACCCGCTGATCTCGGCCAAGGGGGGCGCGAGGCATCGGCATCACATACCGTTACGGGAGAACTATGAATAGCCCTGTCACCACCACTCAGGAAACCGTCTTTGTCGTCGACGACGACGAGGCCGTACGGGACTCGCTGCGCTGGCTGCTGGAGGCGAACGGCTATCGCGTGCAATGCTTCTCGAGCGCCGAGCAGTTCCTCGATGCGTACCAGCCGGCGCAGCAGGCAGGCCAGATCGCGTGCCTGATTCTCGACGTGCGGATGTCGGGCATGAGCGGCCTCGAGCTGCAGGAACGCCTGATCGCCGACAACGCCGCGCTGCCGATCATCTTCGTCACCGGTCACGGCGACGTGCCGATGGCCGTGTCGACGATGAAAAAGGGTGCGATGGACTTTATCGAGAAACCGTTCGACGAAGCCGAGCTGCGCAAGCTCGTCGAGCGGATGCTCGACAAGGCCCGAAGCGAAAGCAAGAGCGTGCAGGAGCAGCGTGCCGCGAGCGAACGCCTGTCGAAGCTGACCGCGCGCGAGCAGCAGGTGCTCGAGCGGATCATCGCGGGCCGCCTGAACAAGCAGATCGCCGACGATCTCGGCATCAGCATCAAGACGGTCGAGGCGCACCGCGCGAACATCATGGAAAAGCTCAACGTCAACACGGTGGCCGACCTGCTGCGCCTCGCGCTGTCGAAGAAACAGGCCTGAGCGTGTTCCCGGGCCTCGGCGGCAGCGCCGCCCGGCCCGCAACCGGCGCTTGCCGCCCCGCGCGATGCGGCCCACTCGCGCGGCGGCGCGCCGTTTTTCCCGGCGCGCGCGCGCCGCGGCCATGACGCTTCCCGTTGATTCGCTGTCGGACGGCAGCAGGCGAACGGTATAATTACGTGCTTTGCTACGGCGCTTTCGGGCGCCGTACGCCCGCATCCCAACTTCCCGGCAGAACCCACCACCATGACAGCCCTCCTCATCGACGGCAACGCCCTTTCGAAGACCCTGCGCGCCCAGGCCGCCGAACGCGCCGCCGCGCTGACCGCACGCGGCCACCAGCCCGGTCTCGCGGTGATCCTCGTCGGCGCCAACCCGGCGAGCGAAGTCTATGTGCGCAACAAGATCAAGGCGTGCGAGGACAACGGCTTCTTCTCGCAGAAGGATGCCTACCCGGACACGCTGTCGGAAGCCGACCTGCTCGCGCGCATCGACGAGCTGAACCGCGATCCGAAGATCCACGGCATCCTCGTCCAGCTGCCGCTGCCCGCGCATATCGACAGCCACAAGGTGATCGAGGCGATCGCGCCGGAAAAGGACGTCGACGGTTTTCACGTCGCGAACGCGGGCGCGCTGATGACCGGCAAGCCGCTGTTCCGCCCGTGCACGCCGTACGGCGTGATGAAGATGTTCGAAGCGCACGGCATCGCGCTGCAAGGCGCGAACGCGGTCGTGATCGGCCGCTCGAACATCGTCGGCAAGCCGATGGCGATGATGCTGCTCGACGCCGGCGCGACCGTGACGATCTGCCACAGCAAGACGCGCGACCTCGCCGCGCATACGCGCCAGGCCGACGTCGTGGTCGCCGCGGTCGGCAAGCGCAACATCCTGACCGCCGACATGGTGAAGCCGGGCGCGACGGTGATCGACGTCGGCATGAACCGTGACGACGCAGGCAAGCTGTGCGGCGACGTCGATTTCGCGGGCGTGAAGGAAGTCGCCGGCTACATTACGCCGGTGCCGGGCGGCGTCGGCCCGATGACCATCACGATGCTGCTGATCAACACGATCGAATCCGCCGAACGCGCGGCTGCCGCCGCGGCCTGACGCACTACCCGCTCAGCCGGCGCGCGCTTGCGCGCGCCGGTGTCCCGCCAGCCGCGCTCGCCCCGGCTGCGCCGCCCCGGCCCGCGGCGGCCTACCGTCGGGCCGCCGGCCGCCGAATGCCGTTCCCGGCCACGCCCGTCGCTGCGCATCCGACCCTGCGTCAATCGCGTCATTAGAAACTAACGATTGGAAAGCGCACGATGCGCCCCAATAATGTCGGTACCGGGCGCGCTCGCGCCCAGCCGCCGTTACCCTTTTCATCCCGGTCATCCGGCAACAGACAGGGAGTCTTATGTCCGCCAGCGCCCATACCAATCCGCTCCTCGACTTCTCCGGCCTGCCCCGTTTCGGCGAGATTCGCCCGGAACACGTGACGCCCGCGCTCGATACGCTGCTCGATGCCGCCAACCGCGCAGTCGAAGCCGCGAGCGCCAGCGAGACGCCGGCGACCTGGGCCGCCGTCGTCGAGACGGTCGAGCAGGCCACGGAGCCGCTCGGCCGCGCATGGGGCATCGTCGGCCACCTGAACGCGGTCGCCGACACGCCCGAACTGCGCGCTGCCTACGGCGAAAACCTGCCGCGCGTGACCGAGTTCTGGTCGAGCGTCGGCCAGAATCTCGCGCTGTACGAAAAGTACAAGGCGATCGCCGCGAGCGCCGAATACGCGACGCTGTCCGCCGAGCGCAAGAAGATTCTCGACAACGCGCTGCGCGACTTCCGCCTGTCGGGCGCCGAGCTGCCCGAGGAGCAGAAGCCGCGCTTCGCGGAGCTGCAGGAACAACAGGCCGCGCTGTCGAAGGCGTTCTCCGATCACGTGCTCGACGCGACCAACGCGTACGCGTACTTCGCGAAGGACGAAGCCGAACTGGCCGGCCTGCCCGGCGATGCGATCGAGGCCGCCCGCGAGGCCGCGCAGAAGGACGGCAAGGAAGGCTGGAAATTCACGCTGCATTTCCCGTCGTATTTCCCGGTGCTGCAGTACGCGAACAACCGCGCGCTGCGCGAGACGCTCTATCGCGCTTATGCGACGCGCGCGTCGGAACTCGGGCCGCAATACGGCGACGGCAAGGCCGAATGGGACAACACGGCGATCGTCGCCGACGCGCTCAAGCTGCGCCGCGAAGAGGCGCAGATGCTCGGCTACCGCAACTTCGCCGAAGTGTCGCTCGCGCCGAAGATGGCCGAATCGCCGCAGCAGGTGATCGCGTTCCTCGAGGATCTCGCGACGCGCGCCCGCCCGCACGCGGAGAAGGACTGGGACGAGCTGCGCACGTTCGCCGCGAAGGAGCTCGGCCTCGCCGAACTCGCACCGTGGGACGTCGCGTACGCGGCCGAAAAGCTCCGCCAGCAACGCTATGCGTTCTCGGAAAACGAGGTCAAGCAGTACTTCCCGGAACCGGCCGCGCTGAAGGGCCTGTTCACCGTCACCGAAACGCTGTTCGGCGTCAAGATCAAGCCGGACGACGCGCCGGTGTGGCACAAGGACGTGCGCTTCTTCCGCGTCGAGAACCGCGACGGCTCGCTCGTCGCGCAGTTCTATCTCGACCTGTACGCCCGCGAAGGCAAGCGCGGCGGCGCGTGGATGGACGACGCGCGCTCGCGCGCGAAGCGCGGCAGCGACGTGCAGACGCCCGTCGCGTACCTGACCTGCAACTTCTCCGCGCCGGTCGGCGGCAAGCCCGCGTGCTTCACGCACGACGAAGTCATCACGCTGTTCCATGAATTCGGCCACGGGCTGCACCACATGCTCACGCGCGTCGACGAGCTCGGCGTGTCGGGCATCAACGGCGTCGAATGGGATGCGGTCGAACTGCCGTCGCAGTTCATGGAAAACTTCTGCTGGGAATGGGACGTGCTGTCGTCGATGTCGTCGCACGTCGATACGGGCGCCGCGCTGCCGCGCGAGCTGTTCGACAAGATGATCGCCGCGAAGAACTTCCAGAGCGGGCTCGGCACGCTGCGCCAGATCGTGTTCTCGATGTTCGACATGCTGCTGCACGTCGATTTCGACCCGGCCGGCGCCACCGGCGTGACCGCGTTCGCGCGCGAGATCAACGAGCGCTATCACGTGATCCCGCAGGCGGCGTTCTCGCGCTGGCCGAACACGTTCAGCCATATCTTCGCGGGCGGCTATGCGGCCGGCTACTACAGCTACAAGTGGGCCGAGGTGCTGTCGGCCGATGCGTACGCGGCGTTCGAGGAAGCCGCCGCCGCCAGCGGCAGCGTGCTCGATGCGGCAACCGGCACCCGCTATCGCCGCGAAATCCTCGAGGTCGGCGGCAGCCGCCCCGCGATGGAATCGTTCAAGGCGTTCCGCGGCCGCGAGCCGCAGATCGACGCGCTGCTGCGCCACAACGGGATGGCGGCGTCCGCGCACTGAGCGCGCTGCCCGCTTCGTCCGGCTGCATCGACAGGCACCGCTTCGGCGGTGCCTTTTTTCATGGCGCGGGCGTGTCGTCGCCCACTTCGTCGTCGAACAGCAGGAATTGCCCGTGGCGCTCGGCCGTGTCCTCGTCGATGCGCACGCCGACGCCGAGCAGCCGCACCGGCTGCGCGCGCCGCAACAACCCCTTCGCGAGCAGCGTGACGGCCGTCTCGGCATTCGTCGCGTCGGCCACGCACTCGACCGTCGTGCGCTGGAAATCGGCGAAGCGGATCTTCACGTACAGCTTGCGAATCGATCGCGCGGCGCCCGCGCGCTCGATCCGCGCGTCGAGCTGCACGACGAGGCGGCGGATTTCGTCCGCGCATTGCTCGAGCGTCGTCAGGTCGGTCACGTAGGTCGTCTCGACACTGACCGACTTGCGCTCCTGGTCGGCCTGCACGGGCCGTTCGTCGATCCCGCGCGACAGTTCGTACAGGCGCCGCCCGAACGCGCCGAATTCGCGGTGCAGGTCGATCAGCGGCCAGTCGCGCAATTGCGCGCAGGTCTGGATGCCAAGCCGGTCGAGCCGCGCGGCCGTCACCTTGCCGACGCCGTGCAGCTTGCGCACCGGCAGCGCCGCGACGAACGCGTCGATCTCGTGCGGCCGCACGACGAACAGCCCGTCGGGCTTGTTCCAGTCGGACGCGATCTTCGCGATGAACTTGTTCGGCGCGACGCCCGCCGACACGGTCACGCCGACCGTGTCGCGCACCCGTTCGCGGATCTCGCGCGCAATCAGCGTCGCACTGCCCTGGCAACGCGACGACCCGCTGACGTCGAGGTACGCCTCGTCGAGCGACAGCGGCTCGACGTCGGGCGTGTAGTCGCGATAGATCGCCATGATCTGTCGCGACGCCGCGCGATACTTGTCCATCGCGGACGGCAGGATCAGCAGGTCCGGACACTTGCGCATCGCCAGCGCCGACGACATCGCCGAATGCACGCCGTAGCGCCGCGCCTCGTAGTTGCAGGTCGCGATCACGCCGCGCTGGTCGGGGCGGCCGCCGACCGCGAGCGGCCGGTTGCGCAGCGACGGGTCGTCGCGCATCTCGACCGACGCGTAGAAGCAGTCGCAGTCGCAATGAATGATCTTGCGCATGCGCGGCGGCGCGTCGCCGGACGGTGCGTGCGGATCGGCAGGCGGGATGGTGGTCGGGTTCACGGTGCCGATACTGTACAAAAACACAGTGCCGGTTTCAACTGCCGCGTACGTCCGGGGCCGGCTGCGCGAACCGGCCGTCCGGCAGCGGCCCCCTCGCCCGTCGCCTCAACCGGCCGTCCGGCAGCGGCCCTCCGCCAGCGGCTGCGCCGTACCGGCCCGGTTTGTGCGGATCGTACCGGCCAGGCACGGGCGGCCGCACCTATACTCGTCTGCCGCGATACACGAAACGCAAAGGTGACAGATGAAGACGATCGGACTGATCGGCGGCATGAGCTGGGAATCGTCGGCCGAGTACTACCGGATGATCAACCGGCACTCGAAGGCATTGCACGGCGGGCATCACAACGCGAAGAGCGTGCTGGTCACGGTCGACTTCGCCGAAATCGAAGCGCTGCAGCGCACGCACGACTGGGCCGCGCTCGGCGAACGGATGGCCGACGCCGCCCGGCAGCTCGAAGCGGCCGGCGCCGATCTCGTGGTCCTGACGACCAATACGATGCATCGCGTGCACGACGCGATCGAAGCCGCGGTGACGCTGCCGTTCCTGCACATCGCCGACCCGACCGGCAGCGCGCTGCGCGACGCGGGCGTCGAGCGCGTCGCGCTGCTCGGCACGCGCTACACGATGGAGTTGCCGTTCTATGCGGCGCGGCTGCGCGAAAAGTTCGGGCTCGACGTGCTCGTGCCGGACGAGCGCGGGCGCGACGACGTGCACCGCATCATCTACGACGAGCTGTGCCACGGCGTCATTTCGGCGGAATCACGCACGACGTATGTGTCGATCATCGACGCACTGGCGAAGCGCGGCGCGCAGGCCGTGATCCTCGGCTGCACGGAAATCACGCTGCTGATCGGCGCGGACGACTCGCCGCTGCCGGTCTTCGATACGACCGCGCTGCACGCGAAGGCGGCCGTCGAGTGGGCGGCGCGCTGAACGACGCGCGCCGGCGCGGATCGACAATTGCCGCCCGAGAGCATCGCCGCATTGTTCCGTGCGGCAGGATTCACGCTCCCGGCGGGCGCGTCGCCGCGCGCCCCGCCCGCGAATCACGCGACTCGCTTCACGCGGGCGCACCGAAATAACGGGCGGGCGCGGAAAACAAAAAACCCGGCATGGAGCCGGGTTTTTCGTAGACGAAGTGCGCATCGGTCAATTGCGCGGCACATCGTCTGGTGTGCTTGGTTGCGGGGACAGGATTTGAACCTGTGACCTTCGGGTTATGAGCCCGACGAGCTGCCAGACTGCTCCACCCCGCGTCAGAGAAATAAATTATAGGGTGACGAAGTACTCACGTCAATACCTTTGTCACAGTTTCTGCTTCCGCTGCCCGGGCGACGATGCGCGGCCCCAGGCACGCATCGCATGACGCGCGCGTTCGCACCCCATGCTCGCGGTAAGATGGCGGCCTTCGCATTCACGCCGCACGCACGCTCCCGTTCATGAAAATCGCCACCTGGAACGTCAACTCGCTCAACGTCCGTAAACAGCACGTGCTCGACTGGCTCGCGCAAAGCGGAGCCGACGTACTGTGCCTGCAGGAACTGAAGCTGCCGGACGAGAAATTCCCGCGCGCCGATCTCGAGGCGATCGGCTACCGCAGCTGGTTCGCCGGCCAGAAGACCTACAACGGCGTCGCGATCCTCGTGCGCGACACGCTCGCCGTCGACGAATCGGACGTCGTGCGCAACATCCCCGGCTTCGACGATCCGCAGCAGCGCGTGATCGCCGCGACGGTCGACGGCGTGCGCATCGTATCCGCGTACTTCCCGAACGGCCAGGCGCTCGACTCCGACAAGTTCGTCTACAAGATGCAATGGCTCGACGCGCTGCAGGCGTGGCTGCGCACCGAGCTGCAACGCTATCCGAAGCTCGCGCTGCTCGGCGACTACAACATCGCGCCGGAAGACCGCGACGTGCACGATCCCGCGAAATGGGAAGGCCAGAACCTCGTGTCGCCGCAGGAGCGCGCGCACTTCAAGCAGTTGATCGAACTCGGCTTCGTCGATGCGTTCCGCCGCTTCGAACAGCCGGAAAAAACCTTCACGTGGTGGGACTACCGGATGATGGCGTTCCGCCGCAACGCGGGGCTGCGCATCGACCACATCCTGCTGTCGCCGGCGCTCGCGGCGACCTGCGCGTCGTGCGAAGTCGATCGCACGCCGCGCACGTGGGAACAGCCGTCCGACCACACGCCCGTCGTCGCGATCGTCGGCTGATCGCGCACGCGCCCGCGCGCGATCAGCGCCGCGCGGGCGCCGGCCCGAGATGGGCCCACAGGAAACCGAATTCGGCTGCGTCGGCTTCCGCACGTTCGAGATCGTCCGCAGTGCCGTGGCCACCGTCGGTGTTCTCCCAGTACCACACCCGTTCGTGACCGAGCGCCTGCATGCGCGCGGCCATCTTGCGCGCATGCGCGGGATGCACGCGGTCGTCGCGCGTCGACGTCGTCAGCAACAACGGCGGGTACACGACACCTTCGCGCACGCGGTGATACGGCGAATACGCGGCCAGAGCCGCGCCCTCGCGCGGATCGTCCGGGTCGCCGTATTCGTCGAGCCATGCGGCGCCCGCGTGCAGCTTCGGATAGCGCTGCATGTCGAGCAGCGGCACGCGGCACAGCACCGCACCGAACAGCTCCGGCCGCTGCATCATGCACGCGGCGACCAGCAACCCGCCGTTGCTGCCGCCCTCGATTCCGAGCTGCGCGGCGGTCGTCACGCCGGTCGCGGCCAGATCCTCGGCGACCGCGATGAAATCGTCGAACGAACGCTGCCGGTGTTCGCGCTGCGCGTCGACGTGCCAGCGCGGCCCGAATTCGCCGCCGCCGCGGATGTGCGCGAACGCCATCACGCCGCCGCGTTCGAGCCAGCCGATGCCGAACGCATCGCTGTAACCCGGCAGGTTCGGGATCGCGAAGCCGCCGTAGCCCGACAACAGGCACGGCCGCGCGACCCGCGCCATGCCCTCCGTCGGGTCGAGCGCATCGCGCGGCCCAATCAGCGTGTACGGCACCACCGTGCCGTCCCGCGAACGCGCGCTCGCGCGGCGTACGACGAGCCCGGCCGCATCGAACTGCACCGGCGGCCGGTCGAGCAGCACGCGGCGCGCGCCCGCATCGTCCGCGCGGTCGGCCAGATCGGCCAGCCAGCATTCGGGCGGATCGAGATACGTATCGACGTCGACGTACACCTCGTCGTTCAGCGTCGCTTCGACGGGCTCGACGTCGATTTGCGCATCGCCCGGCCATTCGAACGGCCGCGCATCCCACGTCCACGACCCGTCGTCGCGCTGCCGCGGCTGCCACAGCATCGTGCGGTTGTGCACGTCGTCGAGCCAGCTTGCGATCAGCGTCGTGCGCGTGTGCGTCCACGTACAGGCGGACGTCGTCGGCTGCGGCGCGAACAGCGTCGTGAAGTCGCGCGCGCCGGCGAGGAACGCCTGCTCGCGGATCGCGAGCAGCGAGCCGCCCGCGTGGCGCGCGCCGTCGCAATCCCAGTCGAGGCGCGGCTCCAGCACGAGCCAGCCTTCCCAGAACCCGACCTCGACGTGCGTCGGCACGTCGTAGCGCGCCCATTCGCCCGCGTCGGTCAGCCGGTACGCGTGTGCATCGAAGAAATCGACGCTGCGCCACGCGACGTGGCGGCCGTCGATCGGATCGAACCACGCACCCGCGCTGATGTCGTCCGGCTCGCCCTTGAACACGACCGGCGCGTCGGCGAGCGCCGTACCGCGCACCCAGCGCCGCGCTTCATACGGATAACCGGCCGCGGTCGCATGCGCTTCGCCGCGATCCCAGCTCACGTAAACGGTGTCGCGATCGATCCAGCCGACCGTGTGATGGCCCGGTTCGTCGATCGTGAAGCCGCCATCGACGAACCGGCGCTCGACGAGATCGAATTCGCGCACGACGACCGCGTCGGCGCCGCCCGGCGACAGCGACAGCAGCGCGCGATCGCCGTCCGGATACAGGATCGCCTCCTGCTCGAACACCCACGACTCGCCCTCTTCGGCGCCGAGGGCGTCGATATCGAGCAGCGTTTCCCAGTCGGGACGGCCGGCACGCCAGTCGTCCCAGCGCGTGCGGCGCCACAGCCCCTTCGGGTGGAGATCGTCCTGCCACAGGTCGTACGCCCAGTCGCGCCAGCGGGTCGGAATCACCGGGCGTTCGCGCGGCAGATACGCTTTCGCGAGACGCGCGGTCAGCGCGCGATAGGCATCGTCGTCGCGCAGCGCGGCGCGCGTGCGCGCATTCTGCTCGTCGACCCACGTGCGGGCGCGCTTGCTGTCGAGCGCTTCGAGGAAACGGAACGGGTCGGCCCCGGCGGGCCAGCGGAAGGAATCGGACATGGAGGAGCGGCGGAATGGCAAACTGCGTGCAAACCGCGATTATGTCCGATCGCGGCATGCGCGGGCCCGCGCATGCCATGAATCGAGCTCAGGGCTCCAGATGGAGTTCCTGGATCTTGCGCGTGATCGTGTTGCGGCCGATGCCGAGCCGCTCCGCGGCCTCGACCTTGCGGCCGCGCGTGAAGTCGAGCGCCTCGCGGATCACGGCCGCCTCGAAGCGGCGCGCGAGCTCGTCCATCACGTCGGCCGAGTTCTCGCGCAACAGCCGCGCGACTTCGGTGCGCAACCCGTGCTCCCACACCGGGTAGCCGGCAGGCGCACCGCCGTTCGCCGCGCTCGCGACGGGCGCGGACGCCGCCGGCGCGGCACCGACCGCGGCAGGCACGGCCGCAGCATGGCCGCCGCTGCCGAGCGCTTCCGTGCCGTCGCCCGTCGCGGCGGCCGGCGCAGCGGGCGCGCCGGCCGGCACGAGATCGGGCGGCAGATCCTTGATCTCGACCGTCTGCGCGGGCGCCATCACGGTCAGCCAGTTCGCGAGGTTCTCGAGCTGCCGCACGTTGCCGGGAAACGGCAGCGAGCTCAGGTACGCGAGCGCGTCGTCGGACACGCGCTTCGGCTCGACGCCGAGATCGCGCGCGCTTTTCTGCAGGAAGTGGCGCGTGAGCAGCGCGATGTCCTCGCTGCGTTCGCGCAGCGGCGGCAGGCGCAGCCGGATCACGTTGAGCCGGTGGTAAAGGTCCTCGCGGAACAGCCCCTGCCGCACGCGCGACTCGAGATTCTGGTGCGTCGCGGCGATCACGCGCACGTTCGCGCGCAGCGGGTTGTGGCCACCGACCCGATAGAACTGCCCGTCCGACAGTACGCGCAACAGGCGCGTCTGCAGGTCGAACGGCATGTCGCCGATTTCGTCGAGGAACAGCGTGCCGTTCTCGGCCTGCTCGAAGCGGCCCTGCCGCGTCGTCTGCGCGCCGGTGAACGCGCCGCGCTCGTGGCCGAACAGTTCGGATTCGAGCAGATCCTTCGGAATCGCCGCCGTGTTCAGCGCGATGAACGGCCCGTTCGCGCGCGGGCTGTGACGGTGCAGCGCCCGGGCGACGAGCTCCTTGCCGGTGCCCGACTCGCCGGTGATCAGCACGGTCGCGGCCGAATGCGACAGCCGGCCGATCGCGCGAAACATGTCCTGCATCGCGGGCGCCTGCCCGAGCATCTCGGGCGCCTCGGCCACGCGCTCGTCCTGCGGCGCGCCGCCGCGCAGGCTTTCTTCCACCGCGCGGCGGATCAGCTCGACGGCCTTGTCGACGTCGAACGGCTTCGCGAGGTATTCGAACGCGCCGCCCTGGAACGCCGCGACGGCGCTGTCGAGATCGGAGAACGCCGTCATGATGATGACGGGCAGGCCCGGCAGGCGCTCGTGCATCGCCTGCAGCAACTCGAGGCCCGAGCCGCCCGGCATCCGGATGTCGGACACGAGCACCTGCGGCGTCTCGTGGTCGAGCGCGGCCAGCGCGTCGCGCACGTTCGCGAAGCTCTTCGTCGCGAAGCTGTCCCGGGCGAGTGCCTTCTCAAGCACCCAGCGGATCGATTGGTCGTCGTCTACTATCCAGATCGGCTTCATAGGTCGGTCAGGTATGGGTGAATCGCATGTCGCCGCTCAATGGTCGAGCGGCAACAGAATCTGAAATTCGGTACGGCCGGGCCGGCTTTCGACCTCGATCATCCCGTCGTGCTGCTGCACGAACGTCTGGGCGAGCGTGAGGCCGAGGCCACTGCCGTCGTCGCGCCCGGACACGAGCGGATAGAAGATCCGGTCGCGGATCTCTTCCGGAATGCCGGGCCCGTTGTCGATCACGTGCAAGTCCAGTGCCAGCCGGTACAGGCGCTTGGCGATCGTCACCTTGCGCGCGATGCGCGTGCGCAGCTCGATCTTCGCGTCGCCCTGCGCGATTCGTTCGCGCAGCGCCTGCGCGGCGTTGCGCACGATGTTCAGCAGCGCCTGGATCAACTGCTCCTTGTCGCCGCGCAGGTCCGGCACGCTCACGTCGTAGTCGCGCTCGATCGTGAGCCCGCGCGGGAATTCCGCGAGCATCACCGCGCGCACGCGTTCGCACACTTCATGAATGTTCACGTCGCCGACGATATGCGGATGCCGGTGCGGCTCCAGCAACCGGTCGACGAGCGTCTGCAGGCGGTCGGACTCCTTGATGATCACCTGCGTGTATTCGCGCAACTCGCCGCGCTCGCGCTCGCCCAGTTCGAATTCGAGCAGCTGGGCTGCGCCGCGAATGCCACCGAGCGGGTTCTTGATCTCGTGCGCGAGGTTGCGGATCAGTTGCTTGTTGACCGCGGTCAGGTCGTGGATGCGCTCTTCGCGGTCGGTGCGCGACTGCCGTTCGTTCTCGAACAGCTCGACGAGCACGAAATCGGGCGCGTTCTCGAGGAAGCCGACGATCGCATGCACATGCAGCGGTTCGCGGCCGGGCCGGTCGAGCACGGTATCGAGGTGCGTCGCGTGAAAGCGTTCCTGGCCGATCGCGGTGATCGTCGACGCGAGCTCGTTCGCGTTCGGGAAAATCTCGCCCCACGGCCGCTGCGCGAGCTGCCGCCGCGAGATGTCGAGCATCGCCTCCGCGGACGGGTTCGCGAACGCGACCCGCAGCGTCTTGCGGTCGAGCACGATCACGACCGTCGGCAGCGCTTCGAGCCCCGCCAGCAGACCCGAGCGCGCGAGCCGCTCGTCGTCCGTCAGTCGTTCGGGCTGCCCCGTTTTCGCCTTGATCAGATTCTTCAGAACCATCTGCGTGCTTGTCGCGCCTCACCGGGCCAGAAAATGAAAATCGTCGGAACAAAAAAGGGACGGCCGGACGCCGTCCCCTTTCAGACTCCGCCGTTCCCGCCGCAAGCCGCGCGACGGGAACGAACCGGCATGACGGCGCTGAATCGAAGCGCCATCGCCGATTAGAGCGAGTAGTACATCTCGAACTCGATCGGGTGCGTCGTCATGCGGAACTTCGCCAGCTCCTGCTCCTTCAGCGCGAGGTACGCGTCGATCATGCCGTCCGTGAACACGCCGCCGCGCGTCAGGAACTCGCGATCCTTGTCGAGCGCTTCGAGTGCCTGGTCGAGGCCCGCGCACACGGTCGGGATCTTGGCATCCTCTTCCGGCGGCAGGTCGTACAGGTTCTTGTCCGCTGCTTCGCCCGGATGGATCTTGTTCTGGATCCCGTCGAGGCCGGCCATCATCAGCGCCGTGAAGCACAGGTACGGGTTCGCCATCGGATCCGGGAAGCGCGTTTCGATACGGCGGCCCTTCGGGTTCGACACGTGCGGAATGCGGATCGATGCCGAACGGTTGCGCGCCGAGTACGCGAGCTTGACCGGTGCCTCGAAGTGCGGGACCAGACGCTTGTACGAGTTCGTCGTCGGGTTCGTGATCGCGTTCAGTGCACGGGCGTGCTTGATGATGCCGCCGATGTAGAACAGCGCCAGTTCCGACAGGCCGGCATAGCCGTTGCCCGCGAACAGGTTCTGGCCGTCCTTCCAGATCGACTGGTGAACGTGCATGCCCGAACCGTTGTCGCCGACGACCGGCTTCGGCATGAACGTCGCCGTCTTGCCGTACGAGTGCGCGACGTTATGGATGATGTACTTCGACCATTGCGTCCAGTCGGCGCGCTGAACCAGCGTCGAGAACTTCGTGCCGATTTCGTTCTGGCCCTGGCCCGCCACTTCGTGGTGGTGCACTTCGACCGGGATGCCGAGCTGTTCGAGCAGCAGGCACATTTCCGAACGCATGTCCTGGAACGTGTCGACCGGCGCGACCGGGAAGTAGCCGCCCTTCGTGCCCGGGCGGTGGCCCGTGTTGCCGCCTTCGAATTCCTTGCCTGCCGACCACGGCGCTTCTTCCGAGTTGATCTTCACGAAGCAGCCCGACATGTCCGTGTTCCACTGGACCGAGTCGAAAATGAAGAATTCCGGTTCCGGACCGAAGTAGGCCGTGTCGCCGATGCCCGTGCTCTTCAGGTACGCTTCACCGCGCTTCGCGAGCGAACGCGGATCGCGCTCGTAGCCCTTGCCGTCGGCCGGCTCGACCACGTCGCAGGTCAGCACGAGGGTCGACTCTTCGTAGAACGGGTCGACGAACGCTGCGTTCGGGTCCGGCATGAGCAGCATGTCCGACGCCTCGATGCCCTTCCAGCCCGCGATCGACGAACCGTCGAATGCATGCCCGCTTTCGAACTTGTCTTCGTCAAACGCCGAAACCGGCACCGACACGTGCTGCTCCTTGCCGCGCGTATCCGTGAAGCGGAAATCGACAAACTTGACGTCCTCGTCCTTCACGAGCTGCATGACGTCGGCGACGGTTTTACTCATAACCTCTTCTCCTGATTGAACAATTCCGGCGGACTGGGAAACCGCCTCGTTTATCGAGCTGACCGGGGTCTTGCTTTGGCGCAGCGCGCCCCGATTCGACCGAATTCTATATAGCAGCTTCCGTGCCAACCATCGCAAAACCGACGCGGATCACGCCAGCCCGCGCCCTGGCGGGGCTCGCCTGCGCAATTGCAGGGCTCTCCGCCGTACTGGCGCTGGCGGGGGCACACCGAAATGGTGCGCTCGTGCGGATACGGCGGCGCAGCCGAATCATCCTGGTGCATTCGCGCCATTTTGCACTTTTTTGGTGAACGCGTGGTCCGTGCCTGCACCACCGCTCACGCCGGCATCCGCGCGACGCCGCCGCGCTAGAATGCTCGTTTGACCGATACGGAGACCCTGCCATGAGTACGCTCGACCAGCTTTACGCGAAGGCCGACGAACGCCGCGCACAAGGCGCGCTCACCTACGCCGGCGCGCTGCTGCCGGTCGAGGCGTTCGAACTGCTGCAGCTCGACCCGTCGGCGCGCCTCGTCGACGTGCGCACGCGCGCCGAGCTCGACTGGGTCGGCCGCCCGCTCGTCGGCGACGGCCAGTACCTGCACGTCGAATGGACGCGCTACCCGGGCGGCGTGCCGAACGCCGAATTCGTCAACGAACTGAAGGCGGCCCTCCCGGCCGATACGCCCATCCTGTTCCTGTGCCGCAGCGCCGCGCGCTCGAAGCTCGCCGCGGTCGCGTCCGCGCAGGCCGGTTTCACGAAGGCCTTCGATCTGCTGGAAGGCTTCGAGGGCGCCAAGGACGCCGAAGGCCACCGCAAGACGGTCGACGGCTGGTGCTTCCGCAAACTGCCGTGGATCGGCGCCTGACGGCGCGCCACGCCCGCCGGTTGCGACAGCCTCATCGTCGAGCCGGGCGATGACATGCCGATGACGGGCCGCATTGCGCGGCCCGTTGTTTTTGGTACGGCCCCGTTGCAGGCCGCTCAGGCGCGCGGCGTATCGGGCTCGACGACGTCGCCGCCGAGCAGGTGCACGCCTTCGCGCAGCTTCACGAACGCGGCCGCGACTGCTTCCGGCTCGCCCTTCACGCCGAGGTCGATGTGACGGCGCGCGTAGATGCCGCCGCGCTCCGCGTCGCCGACGCTCGGCAGGCTGAATACGCGCACGCCGGGGAAATCGCGCTCGATCTTCTCCATCAGCGGCGTCAGCGTCGATTCCGGCAACTCGAACACGACCAGCGAGCGCTCGGCATGCGGCGTCGCGTGATGCAGATGCGCGTACTTCGTATCGAGCACCCATTCGATCATCGGCCACGCCATCACCGGGAAGCCCGGCACGAAGTGGAGATGGCCGACCGAGAAGCCGGGAATCCGGTTGTAGCCGTTCGGGATGATCGTCGCGCCCGCCGGAAACACGCCCATGTTGAATCGATGCTGGTTCTCCGGCGATTCGAAATCGACCGGCGTGGCCGGGTCGGCGTGCGTCTCGCGAATGCGTTCCGAAATCAGCGCCTTCGCTTCCGGATGCAGCTCGAGCGGCACGCCGAGCGCGGCGGCCGCGCACTGGCGCGTATGGTCGTCGGGGGTCGCGCCGATCCCGCCCGTCGAGAACACGATGTCGCCCGACGCGATCGCGCGCGCGAGCGTCGCGGTGATGCGCGCCGGATCGTCGCCGACGTATTCGGCCCAGTCGAGCGCGAGGCCGCGCGCGCCGAGCAGCTCGATGACCTTCGCCAGATGCTTGTCCTGCCGGCGGCCCGAAAGGATTTCGTCGCCGATGATGATGATGCCGATGCTCATGCCTGCCCCATGTCGATTGCGGTGGCGCGCGCGCTGGCGCGCAGGTCCTCCAGCGCGCGCAGGCAGTAGTGCCCGAACCACAGCGCCGAGAAGACGAGGATGAAAGCGTATACCCAGATCATGGCGGCCGCGACGAACGGGAACAGCACCATCATCCAGACCGACGAAACCCACACGAAGGTCGGCACGGTGCCGAGCAGCCCGGTCGCGACGCCGATGCCGATCAGCGGCCAGCGATGCCGGCGCACGAGCGCGCGGCGCTCGTCGCGGCTCGCGTGCAGCGCGAGCGCGTCGTAGGTCATCATGCGATACGTGAGCCAGCCCCAGATCACCGGCGGCAGCAGCGCGAAGAACGGCGGAATCAGCCACAGCGGGATCGTGACGACGAGCAGCACGACGCCGACGATCGCCGCGCCGAGCGAATTGACCACGCTGCCGAAGAACGTGCCGCCCCGCTTCGGCTCAAGCGCCGCGAACTGCCGGTTCGACAGGTGCTTGATCACGACCGGCATCGAGATCGTCGCGATCAGCAGCAGCACGGTCAGCACGATCAGCGGAATCGCGAGCGACACGACCACGAACGGCGCGACGACCGCGTGCAGCTGCGACATGCCGATCGCATCGAACGCGCGATACAGCGCGGCCGTCAGCACGAACCCGTCGAGCGCGCCGCGCGCGACGTCGATCAGCGTCTGCCACGAGAACCACAGCACGGCGCCCCACAGCAGCGCCGAGACGACGAACGGCATCAGCGTGAGCCACAGCATGCGCGGGTGCAGCGCGCTGGCGAGCGCCCGGACGAAGGAACGCAGCAAGTCGTTCATGCGAGCCTATGGAGTGTGGATTGACGGAGAAAAACGGGGAAAGGATAAACCACACGGCCCGCCTGCGCCAAAGCGCCTGCGGGCCGCGTGGAAGCGTCGCTCGACGGGAGACAGGCCGGAATCGGGATCAGGCCGACGCCGCGCCGCGCTTCGCGGGGAACAGGCGCCGGAAGATCCGCACGAACGCCAGGCCGTGCTGCGACCAGAAGCCGTCGCCGTAGGACACGCCCTCGACCTGCTCGCGGATGCCGGTCGGCTCGACCGTGCGGTTCCACGACGCGGTGCCGAACATCATGTCCCACCACGGGAACAGCACGCCGAAGTTGCAGCCGTACTTGGTGCCTTCGTGGCCGTAGCCGACCGCATGGTGCCGGCGGTGGAAGATCGGGCTGACGAGCAGGCGCTCGCCGATGCGGCCGTACGACAGCCGCGCATTCGTATGCTGGATGCTCTGCAGGAAGTTCGTGACCGCGGTCAGCACGACGAACTGCGACGGCGTCACGCCGATCACGAGCGCGATCGCCGCGAAGAAACACGACTGGATCACGTCGTCGAGCAGGTGGTTGCGGTCGTCGCACCACAGCGACATCTGACGCTGGCTGTGATGAACCGCGTGCAGCTCCCACCAGATGCCGAACTTGTGCTGCCAGCGGTGATACCAGTAGCCGGCGAAATCGAGCACGACGAGGTAGATCGCGAACGCGACGATCGGCTGCGAGGTCACGCCCGGCCACAGGTAGTCGAGGTTGACGTTCGACACGCCATGCAGGCGCAGCCACGCCTGGAAGTTGTCGAACACCGGCTGCAGCGCGAAGAAGAAGAACAGCGTGTAGATGCCGAGCTTCGAGATCGCCGTGTAGATCACGTCGACCCGCACCGCGCGGCGGTTCTTCCAGCGCTCGACCGGCAGCAGCGCCTCGAGCGGGCGCAGCAGCGCGAACATCAGCACCATCTGCAGCGCGCCGATGATCACCCAGTACAGCGCGTCGTAGGTGTCCTCGTCGTAGTCCATCAGGTTGAACTTGAAGAGGAGCGGCTGCACGACGTCGACGTACAGCCAGGTCTGGATGTCCGACACGAACGCGTCGATCAGGTGCAGCATCGTCCGCCTCCGCCCGTCACGCGCCGTTCGCCGCCTTCCACGGCGCGCGGTCGTAGAAGTAGATGCCGTGCGGCGAGCGGCCGACGGCGATCGTCTGCACCAGCTTGCGCGAGGCCAGATCGATGATCCCGACCTTCTTCGCGAAACGGAACGTCACCCACAGCGTCTTCTTGTCGGCGGACAGCTCCATGTCGTCGGGGCCCGGCAGCAGGCCGGTGATGTCGCCGACGTTGGTGAGCGCGTTCTCGTCGATGATGCTGATCGTGTTCGCGACGCGGTTGGTGACCGCGACGTGCGTGCCGTCGGCGAGCGAGCGGAAGTTGTGCGCGCCCTTGCCCGTGTAGATCTGCTTGACGACCTTCTGGTTGCGCCAGTCGACGACTGCGACGTAATCCGCGCCGGTCATCCCGACCAGCAGGAACTTGTCGTCGGGCGTGAGCCACAGGCCGGCCGGCACCTTGCCGACCTTCATCTTCCACTTGACCGTCTGCGTCGGCAGATCGATCGCCGCGATCTCGCCGGACACCTGCAGCGACACGAGCAGCGTCTTGCTGTCCTTCGTGAACGCGAGGTGGCTCGGCATCACCGCGAGCGGCACGCGCTTCACGAGCTTCAGGTCGCGGCCGTCGTAGCCGTAGATGTCGACGCGATCGAGCCGCAAACCGGCCGCCGCGAACCACTTGCGGTCGGGCGAGAAGCCAAGCTGGTAAGGATCGTCGATCCCTTCGACGGTGCGCTGCAGCTTGCCCGTCTTCGGATCGAGGAACATCAGGCTGTTCGAGACCGAATTCGCGACGATCAGCGATGCATTGTCGGGCGTCGCCATCAAATGGTGCGGTTCCTTGCCGGTCGGCATCGTGGAAACGACTTCGCGGGTCTGCTGGTCGATCAGGGAAAGCGTCGCTTCGGCCGAATTGAGGACGATCACGTTATTCGCGTGTGCGGCGGGCGCCAGCACGGCGGCGGCCAGCGCAAGCGTGCGGCCGAAGGAAAGGAAAGTGCGCATGAAGACTCACGTCGTGGAACAGCAGTGATTGTAGAACGTTCGGCGGGCCCCTCCGGTTGACCCATGCCGGGATTGCGCCGCTTTTGCGCCACCTTGCCGCACGCCGGGCGGCCGCACGGGCCGCCGCGGCGCAGGCCTGGGCTGCCCGTGCAGGCCCGGCCGACCGATGTCGCGCTAGCGCTGCATCGACTCCCAGACCTTGTGCAGACGCTTGACAGAGACCGGCATCGGCGTGCGCAGTTCCTGCGCGAACAGCGAAATCCGCAGTTCCTCCAGCAGCCAGCGGAATTCCGCGAGCCGCGCATCGGCGACGCCGCCGCGCTGCGACACCGCGCGCTGGTACTGCTGGACGAGCGGCAGCAGCTCGGTCGACTGCTTCGCGTCGCGCGCCGGATCGGCCTTCAGCTTGTCGATCCGCAGCGCGATGCCCTTCAGATAGCGCGGGAAATGCGCAAGCTGCGCGTAAGGCGTGTCGATCACGAAGCGCTTGCCGACCAGCGCGGCCAGTTGCTGCTGCAGGTCGGCATGGGCCTGCGCGAACGGCTTCGCCTGCGCGAGCTTCTTCACGAGGCCCGCGTATTCGGCCAGGATCTGCCCGACGAGCCGCGCGATTTCCTGCGCGAGCAGGTTCAGCCGGCTCCTGCCCTCGTCGCGGCGCGTGTGGAAGCTCGCGTCGTCGTCGGGCAGCGGGTCCTGCAGGCACGCGCGGTCGAGCGCCGTGTCGATCAACTGGTCGCGCAACTCGTCCTGCGTGCCGAGCGACATGTACTGCATCGCCATCTCGCGCAGGCCCGGCAGGTTCTTTTCCAGGAACTTGATCGGCTCCTTCAACTGCAGCGCGAACAGCCGCCGCAAGCCGGCCCGGTGGATGCGCGCGGCCTCCTCCGGCGAATCGAACACCTCGACGTCGCAATGCGTGCCGCGGTCGACGAGCGCCGGATACCCGTACAGCGTCTGGCCACGCCGGCGGATTTCCAGCAGCTCGGGCAGCTTGCCGAAATTCCACGTCGTCAGGTTCTCGTACAACGCCGTCGCGCCGGTTTCCGTCGGGGCGGCCATCCGTGGGGCGGCCGTCTGCGGCGCGGCGCCCTTGCCCGGCTTGCCGCCCTTCGCGGCCGAAGCCTGCGCGGCGGCCGGCGCCGGCGCGCCGACTGCATCGCCCGCGCCGGCGTCGCCGCCCGGCGCGAGCGTCGACGCCGCCGCGATCTTCTGGAACTGCTGCTGCGCCTGCGCGCCGAGCTCCTGGCGAAGCTGCGCGAGATTGCGCCCCATCGCGAGCTGGCGGCCGTGCTCGTCGATCACCTTGAAATTCATGAACAGATGCGCGGGCAACGTCTCGAGCTTGAAATCGGCCGACTTCATCGCGACCTGCGTCTCGCCGCGCACGTCGGCGATCAGCGCCTCGACGAGCCCGCCCGCGCCAAAGCGCTCGCGCCCCATCCGCTCGACGAAGCCCGCCGCGTACTCGGGCAGCGGCACGCAGTGCCGGCGCAGCTTCTGCGGCAGCGACTTCAACAGCAACTGCACCTTTTCCTTCAGCATCCCCGGCACGAGCCACTCGCAGCGGCGCGCATCGACCTGGTTCAGCGCGAAGAGCGGCACCGCGAGCGTCACGCCGTCGCGCGGCGTGCCGGGCTCGAAGTGATACGTGAGCGCCATCTCGACGCCGGCCATCGTCGCGCGCTTCGGGAACAGATCGGTCGTCACGCCGGCCGCCTCGTGGCGCATCAGGTCGTCGCGCGACAGGTACAGCAGCCGCTGCTTGTCGTCGGGCTGGCCGGCCTTCTTCACCTCG
This sequence comes from Burkholderia anthinoferrum, assembly GCF_002925705.1. Taxonomy (NCBI): domain Bacteria; kingdom Pseudomonadati; phylum Pseudomonadota; class Betaproteobacteria; order Burkholderiales; family Burkholderiaceae; genus Burkholderia; species Burkholderia anthinoferrum. The sequence continues at coordinate 10,860 of NZ_LFZP01000027.1, read as the reverse complement.
TCGCGATACCAGCGCTCGAACGCGGCGCCCGTATGGATGCCTTCCGGAATCGCATGGTCGTAGTACGCGTAGATCAGCTCGTCGTCGACCAGCACGTCCTGGCGGCGCGACTTGTGTTCGAGCTGCTCGATGTCGGCGAGCAGCTTGCGGTTGTGCGCGAAGAACGGCAGCTTCGTGTCGAATTCGCCCTCGACCAGCGCGCCGCGGATGAACAATTCGCGTGCGCGCGCCGGGTCCTGCTTGCCGAACGCGACGCGCCGCCGGTGGTAGATCGGCAACCCGTACAGCGTCGCGCGCTCGAACGCGCTCACCTGCGCCGGGCGCTTTTCCCAGTGCGGCTCCGACAGCGATTTTTTCAGCAGATGCGCGCCGACCTTCTCGACCCACTCGGGCTCGATCTTCGCGAGGCATCGCGCGTACAGCCGGCTCGTCTCGACGAGTTCGGCCGCCATCACCCAGCGGCCGGCCTTCTTCGCGAGCGCGGAGCCGGGCCACAGGTAGAACTTGATGCCGCGCGCGCCGAGGTAATGCGGATCGTCATCCGCTTTCATCCCGATGTTGCCGAGCAGGCCCGTCAACAGGGCCAGATGAATCTGTTCGTAGGTGGCCTCGACTTCGTTGAGTCGCCAGCCGTGCTCGCGCACGACCGTCAGCAGCTGCGAATGAACGTCGCGCCACTCGCGCAGCCGCAGGTGCGACAGGAAATTCTGCCGGCAGGCGTCGACGAGCTGGCGATTCGACTTCCTGTGCGCGACGGCTTCCTCGAACCACGCCCAGATCTTCAGCCACTGCAGGAATTCGGAGCGCTCGTCGGCGAACCGGCGGTGCGCCTGGTCGGCCTGCTCCTGCGCTTCGATCGGGCGGTCGCGCGGATCCTGCACGGACAGCGCGCTCGCGATGATCAGCACCTCGCGCAGCGACTGCTGGTCGCGCGCGGCCAGAATCATCCGGCCGACGCGCGGGTCGAGCGGCAGCCGCGCGAGCTCGCAGCCGAGCGGCGTCAGCGCGTTGTCGTCGTCGACCGCGCCGAGCTCGTTCAGCAACTGGTAGCCGTCCGCGATCGCGCGGCCGGGCGGCGGTTCGAGGAACGGGAACGATTCGATCGCCGTCAGGTGCAGCGACTTCATCCGCAGGATCACCGACGCGAGCGACGAACGCAGGATTTCCGGATCGGTGAAGCGTGCGCGCGCCTGGTAGTCGCTTTCCTCGTACAAGCGGATGCACACGCCGTCGGCCACGCGGCCGCAACGGCCCGCGCGCTGGTTCGCGGCCGCCTGCGAGATCGACTCGACCTGCAGCTGCTCGACCTTGTTCCGGTACGAATAGCGCTTCACGCGCGCGAGACCGGTGTCGACCACGTAGCGGATGCCCGGCACCGTCAGCGAGGTTTCGGCCACGTTGGTCGCGAGCACGATGCGGCGCGCGTTCGACGCCTTGAACACCTTGTCCTGGTCAGCCGCCGACAGCCGCGCGAACAGCGGCAGGATCTCGGTATGCGGCGGATGGTGCTTGCGCAGCGCCTCGGCCGCCTCGCGGATCTCGCGCTCGCCGGGCAGGAACACCAGCACGTCGCCGGGGCCTTCGCGGCACAGCTCGTCGACTGCGTCGACGATCGCGTCCATCAGGTCGCGCTCGGCCTCGCGCGCGGTCTTCACGCGATCGCGGCCGCCCGTGCCTTCCGCGTTCTTCACCGCCGGGCGATCCTCGGCCACCGGGCGGTAACGCATCTCGACCGGATACAGCCGCCCGCTCACCTCGATCACGGGCGCCGGGCGTTCGTCGGTGCCGAAATGGCGCGCGAAGCGGTCGGCGTCGATCGTCGCGGACGTGACGATCAGCTTCAGGTCCGGCCGCCGCGGCAGGATCTCCTTCAGATAGCCGAGCAGGAAGTCGATGTTCAGGCTGCGCTCGTGCGCCTCGTCGATGATCAGCGTGTCGTACGCCTTCAGCAACGGGTCGGTCTGCGTCTCGGCGAGCAGGATGCCGTCCGTCATCAGCTTCACGGACGCGCCCGGCGCGAGATTGTCGGTAAAGCGCACCTTGTAGCCGACCACCTCGCCGAACGGCGTGCCGAGTTCCTCGGCGATCCGGCGGCCGGTGGACGATGCGGCCAGGCGCCGCGGCTGCGTATGGCCGATCAGGCCCGTGCCGCCGGCGCCGAGCCCGCGGCCGAGATCGAGACAGATCTTCGGCAACTGCGTGGTCTTGCCCGAGCCCGTTTCACCGCAGACGATGACGACCTGGTGGCCGGCGATCGCGCGCGCGATTTCGTCGCGCTTGCCCGACACGGGCAGGCTTTCGGGGTATGTGATCGGCGGGACGGGGTTCGGTGCGACGGCGGCCCGCGGCGCACGCTCGCGGCGCGGGGCACGCTCGCCCGCGGCCTGCGGCGCGCCCTTCGCGGCCGGCTGGCGCGCGTCGCCGCGCCGTTCGTCATTGCGCGGCCCGCGCGGCGCATGTGCCGGCGTGCCCGCCGGCTTGTCCTGCTGCCGGCGCGGCGGCTGGCCGGGCTGCTCGCGCACGTCGGCCGCACCATCCGGGTGCTTCGCCGACGGCGTATTGGCCCGCGTCGGCGCGGGACTTTTAGAAACATTCGACATGGGGGCGCATTATAATCCCGCCCATGAATTCCCAAACCGACCTCCCTCCCGCCCAGACCGGCGCCGCGACGCCGCCGGCCGCCGACGATTCGGCCGCCAGCCACGCGCAGTTCGTCGACTGGATGCGCTCCGTCGCGCCCTATATCCACAAGTTCCGCAACAGCACGTTCGTCGTGGGGTTCGGCGGCGAGGTGGTGCAGCAGGGGCTGCTGAACGCGCTCGTATCGGACATCGCGCTGTTGCAGGCGATGGGCATCCAGATCGTGCTGGTCCACGGCTCGCGCCCGCAGGTCGAGGAGCAGTTGAGCCTGCACGGTGTCGAATCCGAGTTTTCGCACGGGCTGCGCATCACCGATGCGCGCGCGCTCGAATCCGCGAAGGAAGCGGCCGGTGAAGTGCGTCTCGACATCGAGGCCGCGATCAGCCAGGGTCTGCCGAACTCGCCGATGGCGCACGCGCACATCAGCGTCGTGTCGGGCAACTTCGTGACCGCGCGGCCGGTGGGGATTCTCGATGGAGTCGATTTCGCGCACACGGGCATCGTGCGCAAGATCGACGCCGAATCGATCCGTCATTCGCTCGCGAGCCGCAAGCTCGTGCTGCTGTCGCCGCTCGGGTTCTCGCCGACCGGCGAGGCGTTCAACCTGTCGATGGAGGACGTCGCGTCGGCGGCCGCGATCGCGCTGCGCGCCGACAAGATCATCTTCCTGACCGAAGGCCCCGGCATCGTCGACGACGAAGGCGACCTGGTCCGCGAAATGTCGCTCGACGCGGCCGCCGAGCTGCTCGATTCCGGCAACATCCAGGGCGACGACGCATTCTTCCTCAAGCATTCGATCCGCGCGTGCCGCGGCGGCGTGACCCGCGCGCACCTGATTCCGCAATCGCTCGACGGCAGCATGCTGCTCGAACTGTTCCTGCACGACGGCGTCGGCACGATGATCTCGTACGAGAACCTCGAAAGCCTGCGCGAAGCGACGCCGGACGACGTCGGCGGCATCCTGTCGCTGATCGAGCCGCTCGAATCGGACGGCACGCTGGTGCGGCGCGGCCGCCACCAGATCGAACGCGACATCGACCACTTCTCGGTGATTGAGCACGATGGCGTGCTGTTCGGCTGCGCGGCGCTGTACCCGTACCAGCAGGAGAAGATCGGCGAGATGGCGTGCCTGACGGTCGCGCCGGAAGCGCAGGGCTCGGGCGACGGCGAACGCCTGCTCAAGCGCATCGAGCAGCGCGCCCGCGCGCGCGGCCTCACGCACATCTTCGTGCTCACGACGCGCACCGAGCACTGGTTCCTCAAGCGCGGCTTCGTCAAGGTCAGCGTCGACGACCTGCCGGAAGACCGCCGCAAACTCTATAACTGGCAGCGCAAGTCGCTCGTGCTGATGAAGCAGCTCTGAGCACCGGCACGACTGCCCTTCCCCCCAGACACCGATTACAGGAGAAGTACACGATGGCTCGAATGATCCAATGCGCGAAGCTCGGCAAGGAAGCCGAAGGCCTCGATTTCCCGCCGCTGCCGGGCGAACTCGGCAAGCGCATTTACGAGAGCGTCTCGAAGGAAGCGTGGCAAGGCTGGCTCAAGCAGCAAACGATGCTGATCAACGAAAACCGCCTGAACATGGCCGACCCGCGCGCGCGCCAGTATCTGATGAAGCAGACGGAGAAGTACTTCTTCGGCGACGGCGCGGACCAGGCGTCCGGCTACGTACCGCCGACGGAAGGCTGAGCGACGACGCGACTCGCGACGGCCGGCCATGCCGGCGGCGTCGCGAGGTGAAGCAAAAGCCCCAAGCAAACGGCACCGTGTATCGCACGGTGCCGTTTGCTTTTGGGACGCCTGATCTGGCGCGAGCGAAGGCAAACAAGACGCGCGGCCCGCCCGGCGCCCGATGCCGCGGAATCGCCGCGCCGCCGCCTCGGCGCATCGCGCCGGCCTGCCGGCTCAACCCGCGGGTTTCAACGTGCCGCGATCGTCGGGTGGCGCGGCTTCGCCGCCCGGGTTCCCTGCGCCCGTATGCTCGGTGCCCCACTCGGCCGCATCGCTGCGCTCGGCGCTCGACAGTTCGTCGGCGCGATGTCCGGTGCGATTGAGCAGCGCCACCATGCAGACAAGCGACACGAGCGCATAGAGACCCGACGCGATCGCGACGCCGACGATGCTGCCCGTCGCATTGAGGATCGCCTGCGCGAGCACCGGCGTGCCGCCGCCGACGACGAGCGCGCTCAACTGATACGCGAGCGACAGGCCCGTGTAGCGGATGTTGGCCGGGAACACGCGCGCGAGCACGCCGCCGACCGCGCCGTAGAACATCGCCGACGGAATCGTCGAGATGCACATGCCCGCGACGGCGACCCAGTACGAACCCGTCGCGAGCGCATGAAACATCACGGGCATCAGCACGATTTCCGGGATCAGAATCCAGCACATCGCGCGCCGCATGTCGACCTTCGACACGAACCATGCGCCGACCGGCTGCATCAGGAACTGCACGACGAGCGAGATCGACAGGATGCCGAGGAACGTACCCTGCGCATAACCGAGTTCCTTGGTCGCCCACGACAGCGCGAACGTGCTGCGGAAATACGTGACGTTGATCACCGGCAGCGTGCCGGCCGCGAGCAGCACGACGACCCAGTGGTCGCGCACGACGTCGCGCAGCGGCAGCTTCACCGTGCGCTTGCGCGCGAGCACGCGCTGCATGTCGACCGATTCCTCGAGCTTCAGCCGGATCACCATCCCGATGATCACGAGCACGGCCGACAGCAGGAACGGAATGCGCCAGCCCCACATCAGGAACGACGGCGTCGGCAGCGCGCTCAGCGCGAAGAACGCGGCCGTGGCCAGCAGGTTGCCGGTGGGCGAGCCCTGCTGCGCGAACGCCGCATACAGGATGCTGCGATGCTTCGGCGCATTCTCGCTCGCGATCAGCACCGCGCCGCCCCACTCGCCGCCGACCGCGATGCCCTGCAGCACGCGCAGCACGACGAGGCCCGCGGGCGCCCACACGCCGATCGACGCATAGCCGGGCAGCAGCCCGATGCCGGTCGTCGCGAGCCCCATCATCACCAGCGTGATCACGAGCGCCGTCTTGCGGCCGACGCGATCGCCGAGATGCCCGAACACGATCCCGCCGAGCGGCCGCGCGGCAAAGCCGGCCCAGAACGTGACGAACGCGAGCAGCGTCGCGACGCCGGGGTCCATCGTGCTGGAAAAGAACACCTTGCCGAACACGAGCGCCGCGGCCGTGCCGTAGATGTAGAAGTCGTACCACTCGATCGTGGTGCCGACGAACGCCGCGAGGGCGGCGCGGCCAGGCCGCGGCTGCGCGGCGGGCGGGGATTGCGGACGGCTCATCGATGTCTCCATGTTTGTGATCGGCGGCGCGACGGTCGCGCGCGTTGCCGGAGGGCCGGCCTTGCGCCGCCGGCTGGCGGGGTTGCGCTACGTTGCGTTGCTTGATGTCGGCGTCGGTCCGTTCGGGACGACGTTCGTTTGCGGGCGCCCTCGGCCCGTCACGTCTCGTGCGGCCCGACCTTCAGCACGCCGGCATCGAGCAATTGCTGCTGAAGCGCGCGATCGACGCCGAGCCGATCGAGCACCGCGCGCGTGTCGCGGCCGAGCGCGGGCGGCGCCGACCGGTAGGTGGCCGGCGTGCGCGACAGCTTCACCGGCGACGCGGTGCCGCGATACGCGCCGATCTCGACGAACAGCTCGCGATGCAGCGCATGCGGATCGTGCGCGACGTCGGCCACCGTGCGCACCGGCCCGCACGGCACACCGGCCGCCATCAGGTCGCGCGCGAGCGGCTCGCACGCGTGCGCGCCGAGCCGCGCTTCCAGTTCGGCCTTCAACTCCGGGCGATGCGCGCAGCGGCTGCGGTTGTCGACGAAGCGCGGATCGCCGGCGAGCGCCGGTGCGCCGAGATGCGCGACGAGCCGCGCGAACTGCCGGTCGTTACCGACCGCGAGGAAGATCGGCACGGTCGCCGTGCGGTAGCTGTCGTACGGCGCGATGTTCGGATGCGCGTTGCCGCTGCGTTCCGGCACGCGGCCCGACCCGAAGAAGTTCGGCAGGTGCGGATGCAGCAGCGACACGCCGCAGTCGTACAGCGCCACGTCGATCGACTGCCCGCGCCCGCTCTTCTCGCGCTCCGCGAGCGCCAGCAGGATGCCGGCGAGTGCGTTCAGCCCCGTGACCATGTCGACGATCGGCAGGCCGATGCGGGTCGCGTCGCCGTCGCGTTCGCCGTTCACGCTCATCAGCCCGGCCGTCGCCTGGATCACCGCGTCGTAGCCCGGCAGCCCGCCGAGCGGGCCGTCGTCGCCGAAGCCCGTCACCGCGCAGTGGATCAGGCGCGGAAAGCGCGGCTGCAGGTCGCGTGCGTAGTCCATCCCCCAGCGCGCGAGCGTGCCCGGCTTGAAGTTCTCGACGAGCACGTCGGCTTCTTCGAGCAGGCGCCACAGGATCGCGCGCCCTTCTTCGCGCGACAGGTCGAGCGCGAGCCCTTCCTTGTTGCGGTTCACGCCCATGAAGTACCAGGCCGTGTCGCCGAGGAACGGCGGCCCCCAGCCGCGCGTCTCGTCGCCGGCGGGCGGCTCGATCTTGACCACCGTCGCGCCGTGATCGGCGAGCGCCTGCGTGCAATACGGGCCGCCGAGCACCCGGCTCAGGTCGACGACCTTCAGGCCGTCCAGTGCGCCACGCGTCGCGTTCATCGCTCGACCTCCGGCAGCAGGTCGAGGGCCGTGTCGAGCGCGACCGGCAGGCCGCGCAGCAGCGCGTCGGACGCGGCCGATTCGTCGTCGCGCGGCGCCGGCGCGAGCGGATCGACCGGCAGCAGCTTGTGACGCACGATCAGGTGCGCGAGCGCGAGACGCCTGAAATCCGGTGCGAGCCGTGCGCCCTCGCAGGCCATCAGCACGGCCGCGCTCGCGTAATACAGCGCGGACGCGGCCTGCCGCACGCGCGCGTCGTCGCCTTCTCCGGCCACCCTCGCGAGCGCATCGCACGCCCGCGCGAGGATGCGCCGCAGCGCCGTGCGGCTCGCGTCGGGCAGCGGCGCCGCGCCCAGACGATCGCCGAGGAACGTGCGCAGCGCGTCGAGCGCATGCTCGCGCTGCGCGGCGCGTGCGACGTCGAGCGCGACGATGTTGCTCGTGCCTTCCCAGATCGAACCGAGGTGCGCGTCGCGCACGAGCCGCGCGTCGCTCCATTCCTCGATATAGCCGGTGCCGCCGCGCACTTCCATTGCGTCGCCCGTCACGCGGCGCGCGTCGCGACAGGCGCGGAACTTGATCAGCGGCGTCAGGATCCGCACGCAGCGCGCCGCCTGCTCGTCGCCCGCGTCGGCCTGCGGCAACAGCAACGCGATCTGCATGAACATCGCGCGCGCGGCTTCGGCCGGCAGCAGCATCTTCATCAACTGGCGCTGCATCAGCGGCATCTCGATCAGCTTGCGCCCGAACGCCTCGCGATGCGCGGCGACGTGCAGCGCCTCGTTCAGCGCGCGCCGCATCAGCCCCGCCGCGCGCACGCCGTTCGACAGCCGCGACATGTTGATCATGTCGGCCATCTGGTGAAAACCGCGGCCAATCTCGCCGATCAGCCAAGCCTGCGCGCCTTCGAGCACGATCTCGCCGCTCGCCATCGAACGGCTGCCGAGCTTGTCCTTCAGGCGCACGATCCGGTAGCGGTTGCGCGTGCCGTCCGGCAGCGTCTTCGGCAGCAGGAACAGCGCGAGGCCCTTGATGCCGTCCGGCGCGCCGTCGGGCCGTGCGAGCACCATCGCGAGATCGGCGTCCGCGTTCGAGCAGAACCACTTGTCGCCGGTCAGGCGCCAGACGGTGTCGCCGTGCGCGTCGGTTTCGCGGGTCGCGCGCGTCGCGATCCGGCCGACGTCGGAGCCGGCCGCCTGCTCGGTCATGAACATCGCGCCCTGGTACAGCGTGTCGAAGTCGCGCGACGCGAGCCTCGGCAGGTAGCGCGCGACGAGCGCCGGATCGCCGAAGCGGCGCAGCGTGCGCGTCAGCGAATCGGTCATGCTGACCGGGCAGCACAGCCCGAATTCCGCCTGCACGAACAGGAACGTCAGCGCGTACTTGACGAGCGGCGGCACGGTTTCGGATCCGTGGCTGAGCGACGCGAGCCCGAGTTCCGCATACGCGACGCGTTCGAGCGCGACGTAGGCCGGATCCTTGTCGATCCGCTGCACGGCCTCGCCGCGCCGATTGCGGTGCTCGAGCACGGGCGGACGCTTGTCCGCGCGCGACGCCCATTCGTCGAGTTCGCCCGATACGCGGGCGCCGAGCGCGCGCAGCCGCGGCTCGAGTTCGGCATAGCACGCGTCGCCGAGATGCAGCTTCAGCAACGCGCCGAGATCGGGATCGACGGTGAAGAAATTGAGGCCCCGGCTGTCGGGGATATTGGATGCGCCGGTGTCCGGCGTGCGAGCGGTATCGTTCATGCGTGCGTCTCCTGGGTTGCCCGCGCATTGGCCGGGCCGGGTGCCGCAGCACCGGCCGGCCCTGCGTCAAGCCTCCCGCAGAGCGTAGGCGCGCGATCGATAAGCGTCCAATACAGGATTTGTCCGGTACGATAGATGTCGCTTATCGATGCCGCCGCCGGGAGGAGACACCATGGAACTGAGGCAGTTGCGCTACTTCGTGGCCGTTGCCGAGGAGCTGCATTTCGGGCGCGCGGCGAAGCGCCTGTTCATCTCGCAGCCGGCGCTGAGTTTCGACATCCGCAAGTTCGAGGACGCACTCGGCGTGCAGCTCTTCTCGCGCACCAACAAGACGGTCGCGCTGACCAACGCGGGCGAGGTGCTGCTCGGCGAGGCGCGCCGGCTGCTGCTGCAGGCGGACGAAGCGGAGCGCCTGACGGTGCGCTCCGCGTCGGGGCTCGCGGGCCGGCTGCGGATCGGCTTCGTCCACTCGATGCTGTATCGCGGGCTGCCGGACGCGGTGCGGCGCTTCGAGGCCGACTATCCGGGCGTCGAGGTCGTGTTGAGCGAGATGAACACGCACGCGCAGGTGCAGGCGATCCAGCGCGGCCAGATCGATCTCGGCTATGCGCACTGGGGCCACTTCCCGCCCGACGTCGAATCGGCGCCCGTCTATGCGGAGCCGTTCGTGTGCTGCCTGCCGGCCGCGCATCCGCTCGCGCGGCGCAGGCAGGTCGCGCTCGCCACGCTCGCGACGGAACCGTTCATCCTGTTTCCGCGCGACGCCGCGCCGCACTATCACGACCTGATCATCGCGCAGTGCGTGAACGCGGGGTTCAGTCCGCTGATCCGCCACGAGGCACGGCTATGGCAGACGATCCTGTCGATGATCGAGTTCGGAATGGGCATCGCGCTGGTGCCGCAGGTGCTGCAGCGGGCGAAAAGCGATCGGCTCGCGTTCCTGCCGCTGAAGGATGCGTCGCTCGAATCGCGCACGCTCGCGCTGAAACGCAGCGGCACCGCCGAACCGGTGGCGCTGCGCTTTGCCGGCTACGTGCTCGCATCGATCGATGCGCTGCCCGCGCTCGCGGGCTGAGCGCGCGGCGCGTGCAATGGCGTTGGCAGCTGTTTGAAAAAAATTTGCACAAAGGGCTTTACGAACCCAAAAAGCTCTGACATAATTTGATTCTTCTTTGGGCGGTTAGCTCAGCGGTAGAGCACTGCCTTCACACGGCAGGGGTCACTGGTTCGATCCCAGTACCGCCCACCAAAGAATTCAAAAGCCTGCGCCTCACGACGCAGGCCCTTTTCGTTTTGGCGTCGCGCGTGTCCTGCACGACGCGGCGCCACGTCATGCGCCGCCGCGTCCGCTCGCAGGTAACGCCTTACCGCACGCCCCCCACCCGCTGCGCCGTCGCATCGAATGCACGCCTCGCCTTGTCGACGATCTCGTCGACCTCCGCCTCGCGAATCACGAGCGGCGGCGACAGTAGCATCCGGTCGCCGGTCGCGCGCATGATCAGGTTGCCGTTGAAACAGAAGTCGCGGCAGATCGTGCCGATATCGACACTCGCATCGAACCGTTCGCGCCGCTCACGATCGCGCGCAAGCTGAACGCCCGCGACGAGCCCTGCCCCGGCAATCTCCCCGACGATCGGATGATCGCCCAGCGCGTCACGCAGCCGGCGCTGGAAATACGGGCCGATATCGGTCCTCACGCGCTCGACGATTCCCTCGTCGCGCAGCAGCTTCAGGTTCGCGACCGCGACGGCCGCCGCCACCGGGTGGCCCGAATACGTGAGGCCGTGGTT